>JAZBOM010000518.1:0-8382 GCA_036351205.1 Thermoleophilia bacterium
CGGCGGGCTCTCGAGGGCGCCTTCCTCGGCGAGAACCTCTTCGCCGTCACGGCGGACGACGTGCGACGTGTCCTGCGGCGGCAGTGTTACCTCGCCGACGTCGAGATCGACCGCGACTTCCCCGACACGCTGCGTGTGCGCCTCATCGAGCACCGGCCGGCGCTCGCCGTGCTGGCCGAGGGCCGCTGGTTCCTGGTCAGCTCGGAAGGGCACGTGATCTGCGAGGCGCCCGCGAAGGGCGCCGCCGCCGCCAGCCCGGCTGCCGCCGAGGCCGCCTCGTCGGCCGGCGCGTCCGCCGCCGCTGACGCAGCGGCCGACGCCGAAGGTGACGCGGCCGCGGCGAGCGGGGACTCCTCCGCGGCCGGCAGCGACGCGGCCGCGGCGAGCGACGCCTCCTCCAAGGCGAGCGCGGACGCTGCCACGGGCACCCTCGACGAGGGGCCCGCCGGCAAGGTCGAGGGCGCCCTGCCGCGGCTGCGCGTCGCCGAGAAGCCCAAGGTCGGGAGGTCGGTGGGCGACGCGAGGGTGCAGACCGCGGTCGCCGTGCTCGCCGACGTTCCCCGGAGCCTGCGGCGCCGGATGGCACGTGTCGAGGTGACCAGGACGCTGCGCGTGACCGTCACCCTGCGGGACGGCACGGTCGTGCGACTCGGCGACGCCACGCGTCTCGGCGACAAGGTGATCGCCCTGCGTGCCGTCACGGCGGCGTATCGCGCCCGGGGCCAGCGTCCGACGCACGTCGACGTCTCCGTGCCTGAGCGCCCGCTCGGGCGGCCGCTGCTCAAGTGACGGCCGACGTCATGCTCAAGGGCGAGACGAGGGCCGCGTCGCCGGGCGCCAGAGGGCAGACCTGTTTGACACTCCTCTCGGGCCGTCGATATATTCAGGCGAGGGTTTCCTCTCGACCGGCGGGGCAGGGTTGACGGTCAGGGAAATACCCGCAAAACGGGGAGATATGTGGCTGGTCAAGAGGTGCTGTCCACGCAGTCTCAAGCACTGGATGAGAGTCGGCGGCGAGTCATGACGGCGGGTCTCGACCTTAACAGGAGGGTAGCCAGATGATGGACTCGTCGGCCAACTATCTCGCCGTCATCAAGGTCGCGGGCGTGGGCGGAGGCGGCACCAACGCCGTCAATCGCATGGTCGACGCCGGCCTGCGCGGCGTCGAGTTCATCGCCGTCAACACCGACGCCCAGGCGCTGCAGATGTGCGACGCCGACGTCAAGATCCACATCGGCAGCAAGATCACCCGCGGCCTCGGGGCAGGCGCCAACCCGACCATCGGCTATCAGGCCGCGGTCGAGAGCAAGGACGAGCTGCGCGACGCGCTCAAGGGCGCCGACATGGTCTTCGTCACCGCGGGCAAGGGCGGCGGCACCGGCACGGGCGCCGCCCCCGTCATCGCCGAGCTGGCCAAGGAGCTCGGCGCCCTGACCGTGGGCGTCGTCACGCGGCCGTTCACCTTCGAGGGCAAGCGCCGCGCCCGGCAGGCCGAAGACGGCATCCAGTCGCTGCGCGACAAGGTCGACACGCTGATCATCATCCCCAACGACCGCCTGCTGCAGGTGGTCGAGCGGCGCACCTCGGTCATCGAGGCCTTCAAGGTCGCCGACGACGTGCTCCGCCAGGGCGTGCAGGGCATCACCGACCTCATCACCGTGCCCGGCCTCATCAACCTCGACTTCGCCGACGTGCGCACGATCATGAAGGACGCCGGCTCGGCGCTCATGGGCATCGGCGTGTCGAGCGGCGAGAGCCGCGCCGTCGAGGCGGCGCGGGCGGCGATCAGCTCGCCGCTCCTCGAGGCCAGCGTCGAGGGCGCCAAGGGCATCCTCCTCAACATCACCGGCGGCAGCGACCTGGGGCTCTTCGAGATCAACGAGGCGGCCGAGATCATCTCCAGCGCCGCCGACGCCGACTGCAACATCATCTTCGGCGCCGTGGTCGACGCAGGGCTCGGCGACGAGGTCCGGGTCACCGTGATCGCGACCGGGTTCGACGGCACGGTCGAGGGCTTCGAGGCGCCCGCGCGCGCCGAGTCCGCCACGCCGCGACCCACGACGACCTTCGAGTCCGGCGAGGCGCGGCCGCGCTTCGACGTCGACGACGACGTGCTCGACATCCCGAGCTTCCTCAAGGACCGCTGAGGCCATCGTCGCCGGCCGGCACGTGAGCGCGGTCCCTGCGGCGGCGCGTGGGCACGCCCGCGCCTCCGGGCTCAAGTTGCGTGCCGCAAGGGGCTCGGGTACGCTTCAGCCTCCGGCGGCCGTGAGTGCGGCCTTCCAGCATGCGCAGACACCTTAACATCATCATCCTCGCGGTCGTCGCTGCCCTCGTTGGGGTGGCTCTGTACTTCATCATCCCGCCGGGCGAGAAGACCTTTCTCGGCCTCGATCTGCAAGGCGGGCTCGAGGTCGTCTACGAGGCGCGCACCAATGCCGGCGAGGTGCCCACGGCCGAACAGCTGGAGCAGACGCTGAGCATCATCGACCGGCGCGTCAACGGCCTCGGGGTGAGCGAGTCCACGGTCCAGCAGCAGGGCACCGACCAGATCTCGATCCAGCTTCCCGGCGTCACCGACGCCCAGCAGGCGCTCGCCATCGTGGGCAAGACGGCGCAGCTCGAGTTCTTCAAGAACGACGCGACGGCGCGCCCGATCGGGCCCGTCGAGAGCCGGGAGGCGGCGATCGCCGAGGCGGAGAAGGGCGACGTCCCCGAGGCCGACATCGAGCAGTTCCGCGAGGGCTTCGACAACACCGAAGACTGGGCGCTGGTCGTCGAGCCTGCGCAGACCGTGACCGACGCCGAGGGCGACGAGCAGGTCATCCCCGAGGCGTGGTACGTGTACCGGCGGCCGCCCGAGCTGACCGGGGCGGCGATCGCCTCGGCCCGCCAGAGCTTCGACCAGTTCAACCGGCCCAACGTGCTCATCGAATTCACCAGCGAGGGCGGCACGGAGTTCCAGCGCGTGACCAAGGAACTCTGGCGCGACGGCCTCCGCAGCGGCCAGTCGGCGACCTTCGCCATCGTCCTCGACAACGTCGTCGAGTCCGCGCCGCGCATCGACCACACCGACCCGACGCTGCGCGACGGCATCAGCGGGGGCGCCGAGATCAGCGGCAGCTTCACCCTCGCCGAGGCCAAGGATCTCGCCCTCGTGCTCAACACGGGCGCCCTGCCGGTGCAGCTCGAGCCGATCCAGCAGGCCGAGGTCTCGGCCACCCTGGGCAAGGACTCGCTCCGCGCGGGCCTCATCGCCGGCATCGTCGGCCTCGCGCTCGTGCTCGTGTACATGGTGGCCTTCTACCGCTTCCTCGGCGTGGTCGCCGACCTCGCGCTCGTCGTCTACGCGATCCTCTTCTGGGGCCTCCTCAACGCGATCCCCGTCACGCTCACGCTGCCCGGCATCGCCGGCATGATCCTCACGATCGGCGTGGCCGCCGACGCCAACGTCGTGATCTTCGAGCGCATCAAGGAGGAGGTCCGCCAGGGCAAGACCGTGCGCTCGGCGATCAACGCGGGCTACTCCCGCGGCTTCCGGACGATCCTCGACGCCAACATCCTGACGATCCTCACGGCGGCCGTGCTCTTCTACTTCGCCACGGCTCAGCCCAAGGGCTTCGCCTTCACGCTGATGCTCGGTGTCGCCACGAGCATGCTCACCGCCGTGCTGTTCACGCGCGCCCTGCTCGGGGTCATGAGCCGTATCCGCTTCTTCGCGCGCCCCGCCTTCCTCGGGGTCACCGGCGAGATCGCCGCGCCGGCCACCCTGGCGGCGGCGTCCTCGGGCGCTCGCGCGCGTGGGCGCCGGCAGTCTTCTGGGCCGGGGCGCGACGACGGTCGCGGCGCGGCCGTAGCCGCCGGGGCACTCGAGGGCGGCGCGACGCTCGGCGACGAGCCGGACGACAGGCCGCAGGCGAAGCCGGCGACCGCGACGAGCGGCGGCACGAAGGCCGCGGGCGCGCGTCGCAGCGCCGCCCGCAAGCGCAAGAGGCGGAAGTGACGATGGGTTTCCTGCGCGGCATCTACACGTTCGACTACATGGGCCACAAGAAGTGGTGGTTCGCCCTCTCGGGGACCATCCTCGCCATCGGCCTCATCAGTCTCTTCGTGAGGGGCGGCGGCAACCCGCTGCAGGGTCTGCAGTACGGGCTCGAGTTCAAGACCGGCACCCGCATCACGGTGGCCTTCGAGCAGCCGGCGGAGCTCGCCGAGGTCCGTGCCGCCGTGGTCGACGCCGGCTATCCCAACGCGCAGATCCAGCAGGTCTCGCAGGTGGCCGGCACCGATCTTCCCGGGTTCCTCATCGCCGTCGAGGAGCTGCAGCCCGAGGCCCAGGCCGCGCTGCGCGAGCAACTCGACGGCGCGTACGGCATCGCCGTGGCCGACGGCTCCGAGCTCTGGAGTCAGCAGACCGTCGGCCCGACCTTCGGCCGCCTGGTGGTCGAGAAGTCGCTCGAGGCGGCCGCCGTGGCCCTGCTGCTGATCATGGCCTACATCTGGCTCCGCTTCTCGTCGTGGAAGTTCGCCGTCGGCGCCATCGCCGCCGAGGTGCACGACGTGCTCATCGTGATCGGCGTCTACTCGCTGACCGGGCGCGAGGTCACGACGGCGACCATCGCCGCCGTGCTCACCATCATCGGCTACTCGCTCTACGACACGGTGATCATCTACGACCGCATCCGCGAGAACACGCCCAAGCTCTCGCGGATGCCCTACGGCGACATGGTCAACCACTCTCTGTGGCAGTCCATCACGCGCTCCATCAACACCACGCTGACGACCCTGCTGCCGGTGCTGGCGCTGCTGTTCTTCGGGGGCACGACGCTCACCGACTTCGCCTTCGCCCTGCTGGTCGGGATCATCGCCAGCGCCTACTCCTCGATCTTCGTCGCCTCGCCGATCGTGACCGTGTTCAAGGAGCGCGAGCCGCAGTACCGGCGCCTCGCGGCGCGGGCGGCCGAAGAAGCCTGAGGCCCGCGCCCTCCGGCGTGCCTCGAGGGCGCTCGACCAGAGCATGAAGCCCGCTCAGGGTCGCCGAGAGGGTCAGGCGCGAACCTGCCAATTCACCCGTCGTACGGCTTTACAGCCCCCACCGCCGTTGCGTAGGGTTCCGGAGGCTTCTGGGGCAGCCCGACCGCAGGCAGCGGTCGCTCCGGTCCGCCGCGCCCGTCCGTTCTCGCCTGGGAGGTCAGCGTGAAGGCTTCGTCGTCCGTCTCCGTGTACGGCCGGAGTGCGGCGCAGCTCGACCTCTCAGTCGAGTGCACGGCGGCGGGCGAGGAGCTCCCCGTCGTGCACCTCGCGGGCGAGCTCGACATCGACACCGTCCCCGAGATCGACCGCTTCCTCCGGCGCCGGCTCGGGCCCTTCTACCACCGCCGTCACCTCATCCTCGACCTCGCCGACGTGCGCTTCGTCGACTCCTCTTTCGTCGGCTACGTGGTGACCCTGGTCGCGAGGCTGCACGGTCACGGCAGGGAGCTGCTGGTGACGCGGCCTCGAGGGCACGTGCGCCAGATCCTCGGCGCTGTGGGGCTGCCGAACGTCGTGCCGGTCTACGACTCGATCGACGAGGGTGTGGAGATCCTGGCGAGCGGGCGGCTGCCCGTGATCCCGCCCGCGTTCTCGGCGGGCCCGGCCCCAGTCTGAGGGCGGCGCGCGCCGGCGCGCGCAAGCCGCCGCCGCGCCGGCTCAGCTCGCGCGGCGCTCCTGCGCGACCGCCGCCTCGCCGTGGTGCCGGGCAGCGGTGACGCGCGCCTGGAAGGCACGCATGCGGCAGGCGTCGCTGCAGTACTTCTTCGCCGGGTTGGTGGTCGTGAACTCGCGGCTGCACGGCTCGAAGGCGCAGCGCCGCGTCAGCTCCTCGCGCTGGGCCAGCTTGCGTGTGGTCTGGTGCGACTCGTCGTGCCAGGCGCCGCTGTGCAGGGCGCAGACGTCGGAAGGGTTGTAGGCGGAGAGGAGTGTCCCGCAGCCGGGGACGGCGCAGACGCGCCCGGACCCGTAGGTACGTGCCCTCGAGAGCTCGTCGGTGGCGCTCAGGATCCTGTGCCCGCGGAAGGCGTTGGCTGACCGGAATTCCATCGTGCTCCTCCCCCCGATGGGTGACCGTGTCGTCTAGTTCGCGGTGGAGCTCCTGCTCAGGGGACGACCGCCTTCAGCGCCGCGGCCCGGTCGGGGTAGATGCCGAAGATGCGGTTGAGCCCCGTGATCTCGAAGATGCGGATGATGTTCTCGTCCTTGCAGACGATGTCGAGGTTGCCGTTGCGCGGCCGTACGCGCTTGGCGCCGCTGACCAGCACGCCGAGGGCGGTCGAGTCGATGAAGGTGACGTCGCTGAGGTCGACGACGATGCGCCGAGCACCCTCCTCGATACCGTTGACGAGGGCTTCCTTGAACTGCGGCGCGGAGTAGATGTCGACCTCGCCGCGGAGCACCACGATGCCGACCTCGTCGCCGGCCTTCTCGACATCGACCTGGAACTGGGGCCGCTCCTCCATCCATGCCTCCCGACGACCGTGGACTGGCCCGCGGGCGTGAGCTCGCCGGGCCTTGGCCTTCGAATCGTATCCCCACCGGTGACGCGCTAAACACGAGGCGGCCGAGGCTGGACCGTGCTCGCCGCCGTGAGACGGCCGACACGCCGCCCTGCGGATCGCCTCAGAGACGGACGGTCGGCAGCGGCTGCGGGCTCAGGCGCCCGGGGGCGTCGGCCGTCGAAGGGGGCGGACCGGCGCCGACGCGGTGGGGCAAGGGTGGGGCCGGGGGCGGCAGAGAGACGGTGGTGGAAGGAGGGGGGCGGTGGTGGAGGTAAGGGGATTCGAACCCCTGACCTTTTGGCTGCCAGCCAAACGCTCTCCCAGCTGAGCTATACCCCCACCGGGGTCGCGGGCGCTGCCCGCGGGCGAGAGAGTATAGCATGTCGTCGCGGCTGGCGGCCACACGTGTGAGCGGGCACAATGGTGTCGGGAGAGGAGGCGCCGTGAGCGACATCGAGACGCGCGGCCGGTCCGGCTCGGGTCCCGCGCGGCGCGCGGCCTGGGCCGTCGTCGCCCTGCGCATCGCCGCGCTCGCGGCGGTCGCCTTCTGCCTCGTCATGCTCCTCGCTCCGGGCACCTACCGGGTGCCGCGGGGCAGCGTCACCTTCGAGCTCAGACCGGCCCTCCCCGGGGGTCGTATCGTCATGCCGCTGGGCCCGGCCGGAGTGCTCGCCCTGCAGTCGCACCGCACGCCGGTCGACGTCTCCGTCGACTACCGCCTCCCCGACGAAGTGCCGACGCTGAGCGAGGCCGAGAGCCTGCTGCGCGGGCTCCCCGAGTTCGAGATGTCGGCGCGCACGGCGTTCCAGCGCTTCGTCTCCGGCAAGGCCTTCTGGCTGCTCGGGCTGGGGGCCGGCGTGGGTCTGCTGATCGCCGGTCCGCGCCGCTTCGAGACGGCGCTGCTGGCGGCCGGCTTCGGCGCCGCGGGGGCGCTCGCGCTGGGGGGCGCCTTCGCCCTCGTGACCCTGGCCACCGTCGACCACACGCCCGAGGTGCGCTACGAGGGGCTGGCGAGCAACGTCCCCCGGCTGCTGCCCCTGCTGCGGGGGCTCGAGGCCCAGGAGGCAGGGCGCCTCGAGCGCCTGCCCGAGTACGTCGAGGGCCTGCAGCTTGTCGCGCTCGACCTTCAACGCGAGATCGAGGGTTCGGACCGGCCCGCCGACGTGCGCCGTGTACTCCTCTTCAGCGATCTCCACACGAACGTCTTCGGCATGCGCTACGCTGCGCGCCTGGCGCTCGGCGGCGACGACCCGGTCGACCTCGTGCTGGTCGCCGGCGACGTGACCGACGGGGGGACGCGTGACGAGGCCGAGCTCTTCCTGCGGCTGTTCTCCCCGCCCAAGGGGATCCCGGTGCTCCTCATCGGCGGCAACCACGAGGACCGTCCGGCCATGGACGCGTTCACCCAGTCGGACTTCACCGTCCTCGACTGGGAGTCCGCCGCGGCGGCCGGGCTGACCGTCTACGGCGTGAGCGACCCGCTCGCTGCGTCCTCACAGGTCGACTCCGACACCGAACTCCTCGCCGCACAGGAGGAACGGCTCGCCGCTCTGTGGCCCGAGCTCGACACGCCCGACGTGCTCATGGTGCATGACGTCCGCCAGGCGGAGCGCACGATCGAGCTTGCCGAGGAGGCGGGCGAGCCACTCGTGGTCGCCTACGGCCACGATCACGTGCTCGCCGTGTCGCAGCGGGGGGCGGTGGTCCTCGTCGACCCGGGGACGTCGGGCGCCTCCGGCTACGGCTCGCTGGGCCGGGGCGAGGAGATCCCCTACACGTTCCAGCTCCTCGACTTCTCGCTCGAGGGCGAGGCGCGTCTCGTGGCGGTGACCTCGGTGTCGTACGC
>JAZBOM010000519.1:0-2536 GCA_036351205.1 Thermoleophilia bacterium
CGCCGTGTGGTCCGTCAGCGCCTACCTCGGCATCGCCCGCCCGACGAGCCTCTTCATCCCGACCACGTTGTTCGTGATCGGCATCTTCGCCGTGCTCGCCGGCACCCTCTGCTGGGTGGTGGCCCGGTTCGGGAGGCCGCCGGAGCCGGCCGCGGCGACGGAGGCCGAGGCGACCGCGGACGAGGCGGCACCCGGTGAACCGGGAGCCGCCGCCGAGCGGCCCCTGCCCGCCGAAGCCGGATGACGGAGCCCCAGGGGGCGACCGCCGGCCGCTCGCGGCCGGCTCTCTTCGCTCGCCTGATCAAGGTCGAGCACAGCGTCTACGCTCTCCCCTTCGCCTACGCCGGCGCGTTCATGGCCGCCGGCGGGCTGCCGTCGTGGAGCGACCTGGTGTGGATCACCGTGGCCATGGTCGGCGCACGCAGCGCGGCGATGGCGCTGAACCGCTTGATCGACGCCGAGCTCGACGCGCGCAATCCGCGCACCGCCACGCGCGAGCTGCCGTCGGGGCTCCTGCGCCGTGGCGAGGTCTGGGTGTTCACCGCCGCAGCGCTGGGCCTGCTCGTGCTCGCTGCCTTCAACCTCTCCGAGCCCTGTCGGTACCTCTGGCCCATACCGGTCGCCGCGTTCATCGCCTACCCCTACACCAAGCGCTTCACCTGGGCGTGCCACTACGCTCTGGGGCTGACTCTCGGTCTGGCCCCCGCGGCCGCCTGGGTGGCGGTCACCGGTACGGTCGCCTGGCCGGCCGTGCTCCTCTTCCTTGCGGTAGGGGCGTGGGTCGGCGGTTTCGACGCGGTCTACGGCATCTTCGACCTCGAGATCGACCGCCGCGAGGGCCTGCACTCGCTGGCGGCCGCGTTCGGCCCCGAAGGGGCGCTTCGCGCGGCCGTCGTCTCCCACGTTGTCGCGGTCGCCCTGCTCGTGGCCGCCGGCGCCCTGGTCGAGCTGGGCCCCGTCTACTACGCGGGTCTGGTCCCCGTCGCGGCCCTGCTCGCCTGGTCGCACGTCGACATCGCCCGGCGAGGCCTGTCCGAAGTAGGCATGGGCTTCATGACCACCAACGGCGCCGTGGGTCTGCTCTACGGGCTCGTCGCCGTCGTCGCGACGCTGGTGTAGGCCCTCGCCGCACGAGCGCAGGCCGTCGCCACACCAGTGCAGCCCGCTGCCGCCACGCTCGTCAGGCCCTCGTCGCCGGCCTGGTCGAGGCCGTCGGCCATGCAGGCAACGGTTCTCGAAGCCACCCCGTCCTCGGAGCCCGGCTGCCTGCAGGACACTCGGCGACCGGGGTGCGCCCGAACCCCCGGGCGTATTGACTTGGCGCACACACTATTGCCACAATGGTCCCTGCGCGACGGCTCGGGGGCCGTCGCCGGGCCGATGGGGATCCTCACGGGCGAGGGGGTGATCGCAGCTTCGACGACCTGACGGTCGCTGGACGCGTGCCGTCACTTTCGCCTAGCATTCCCGTCCGTACCCTGAGGGGCGATGCGGGCGCTGGAGCCGCAGGGGGTAATCACCGTGAGCGCATGCACGACCTCCGCCAGCGGGGTCGCATCGGCGTCGCCGATGTCACCGCCGGCGCCGCCGTGCCCACGCCGACGCTCACCCCGCCTTCTCACCCTCGCCATCGCCCTTGCCCTCGCCGTGGTCGCCCTCACGCTGGCCCCGGTGGCGGCCCAGGCCCGTGAGGCGTGGGTCCACGGCACGGTCGCAGGCTGTCAATGTCACTTCATCGCGATGGACGACGTCGCCTGTACGACCTCCTGTCACACGGGCTTCAAGTCCGTACCCGGCCAGAAGTGCTGGAGCTGCCACGCCCCCGGCAGCGACACGAGCGAGCTCTCTTCGAGCAACGAGGCCTGTGCCCAGGAGTGCCACCTCTACGAACGCACCCTGTACTCCTACGAGTACCTGACGCCCTACCAGCATGCCGAGGTGCCGCACTTCGGCGCCGAGCCCGAGTACGGCGGCTGCCTCGACTGCCACGCCACCGGCAGCGCTACGGGCACGTCGTTCGAGAGCGCTCATCACAGCGGCCTTACGCTCGAGGCGCCTGTGTGCGCCCGCTGTCACGACGGCGTCCTCGCCTCGAAGCAGGGCGACCACGGCCCGCACGAGTGCCTCGAGTGCCACACGGCGATGGACCGGCCGGCGGTGCCGGCGAATTGCGTGCCGTGCCACCTCGATACGCCGCTGCCGGCGACCGGCGAGAGTTGCGTCGCGTGCCACGCCGAGCACATCCACACCGGCGACGTCGGCACCTGTCGCGCCTGTCACGGCACCTACAGGCGGCACGCCGACGCCGCCGTCGACTGCACGCGGTGTCATCGCAGCATGGCCCTCTACCATCACGGCTACGAGGTGAAGGCCGCGAGGGTCTGTCGCGAGTGCCACCCTCGAGGCCACGACGGCACCAGGATCGCAGGCTCGAAGTGCAAGGTCTGCCACACCGGCAGGACGCCCGTCACGAACCCTTCCGGCCAGCACTCGCGCGACGTGACCAAGCTCTATCGCTGCCGGGCATGCCACCTGA
>JAZBOM010000520.1:0-2994 GCA_036351205.1 Thermoleophilia bacterium
ACCCCGAGGCCAGTCGGCCGGTCGAGACGGTGCCGCTCCCCGAGGGCCTCCCCACTCCCGTCGAGCGGTACTACCGTGCCGCCTACGGCGACGAGATCCCCGTCGTCCACTCGGTGGTCATCACCGGCCGCGGGGAGATGCGCCCGTTCGGCCTCTGGCTCCCGGCGCGCTACCGGTTCACCCACGACGCCGGGCAGGGCTACCGCCACTACATCGAGGCCACCTGGTTCCGCATCCCGCTCATGAAGATCAACGAGCGCTACATCGACGGCAAGGCTATGATGGAGCTCCCGTGGATGAAGGACGAGGGCGAGAAGTTCGACCAGGCGGCGAACATCGGCATGTGGGCCGAGCTCGCCGCCTCGGCTCCCGCGGTCTTCCTCACCGACCCGCGCGTGAGCTGGCAGGCGGTCGACGACGAGACCGCGATCCTCGTGGTGCCGTTCGGCGACGACGCGACCGACACGTTCGTCGTGCGCTTCGACCCCGAGACCGACCAGATCGCCTCGCTCGAGGCGATGCGCTACCACGACTCGAAGAGCCCCGCGAAGGTGCTGTGGATCGCCTCGTACGCGGAGGACTCGGAGCCCATCGGCGACGCCGGCGTCCCTGCGACGGGCTTGGCGACCTGGCTCGACCAGGGCAAGCCCTGGGCCTACTTCACCGCCGAGGACATCCGCGTCAACGTCGACGTCGACGAGTACCTGAGGGCGCGCGGGCTCTGACCTGCCCGCCGCGCGCCTACGCCCGCAGTCTACGCCCGCGCCGCCTCGGCAGGCTCTTCGACCGCCGCGGGCTCGTCGGCCGCGGAGGCCGCACCGGACGCCGCGACGTCGGGCACGCAGATCTCGTTGCGGCCGACGGCGAGCAGCGTGCGCGCGACGAGACCGGCGACCAGCACGCTCACCGCCGCCCAGAGCACGGTGGCCGCGTCCGCATAGAAGTCCGACCCCGTCTCCTTGCCCACGAGGAAGGTGGCGATGGTCAGCGCAGCCATCGGGAACGTGTAGGCCCACCACGAGAGGTAGAAGCGGATGCGCGCGAAGAGGCGGACGTGGGCGAGCAGGAAGACGGCGAAGAAGACGGCGAGGAAGTACATGATCCGGGCGAACGAATCGAACGAGCCGGTGAGCTTCACGTAGGCGACCGCCGCCACGGCCGGCGGGGCGATGATGATGAAGAGCGTCGGCAGGTGCCGGTCGTGCAGCGGCTGGTGGAAGACCATGCGGTACACGAAGATCACCAGCAGCACGACGGCGAAGACGAGGCCCACGGCGAAGAACAGCCAGGAGACGTCCGCCGGCGCGTGCTCGACCCCCACCACCGGGACGATGAGATTGCCCACCACCGGGATGAACCACGCCGGGCTGAAGTGGTTGATCTCGAAGTTCGTGTGCCGGATCCAGATGGACAGCACGACGACGGTGAAGAGCAGGTTCAGCGCCGCGCCCGCGACCCAGAGGTAGAACGACAGCGCCTCGGCGACCTCCAGGTAGCCGATGCTCAGCAGCAGCAGCGAGATGGAGAGCGCCGGGAAGAAGCTGATCATCACGGGGTGCCGGACCTCGGCCGTCACGGCGTCGCGGTACCGCAGGACCTTGACGGCGTAGAGCGCGAGGAGGAAGAGGTACAGCGCACTCGTCGCGACGAGGAGCGCGGTCGGCCAGGTCTCGCCCCAGCCGAGCCCGGTGAACACGCGCTGGGTGGCGATGGCGTAGCCCGAGAGGCCGAGGACGATCGAGAAGACGGAGATCGGCAGATAGCGCAGGCGTGCGGGCATGGTCCTCCTCCGGGACGAACGGGTCATGAGCGTATGCCCAGAACCTCCCGACGGCGAAACGCTCCGCCCGGGGTCCGGCCGCCGGCGTGAGCGCCGCGAGCCCTCGCCGGCGCCTGGACGGCGTACGGCGTCACTCGGGCCGGCGGCGAAACGCCCCGACCGGGGCGTCATGCCGCCGCGGACACCGTCACTCGGCGGCGGGCTCCCCCGTCCCCCAGTGCTCGATCACGTAGTCGAGGTCCTTGTCGCCGCGCCCGCTCAGATTGACGAGCACCGTCCCCGTCTTCATCTCCCGCGCCTTGACGAGCGCGTGGGCCACGGCGTGCGCGCTCTCCAGCGCCGGGATCAGACCCTCGAGGCGGCTGAGCTTGAAGAAGGCGTCGCGGGCGTCGTCGTCGGAGGCGGTCACGTACTCGACGCGGCCGGCGTCCTTGAGGTAGCTGTGCTCGGGCCCGACGCCGGGGTAGTCGAGGCCGCTGGCGCACGAGTAGACCGGCGCCGGCGAGCCGTCCTCGTTCTGCAGCAGGTAGCACTTGAACCCGTGGATGACGCCCTCGCGCCCGTAGGTCATGGTCGCGGCGTGGTCGCCGACGGCCGCGCCGCGGCCGAGCGGCTAGACGCCGACGAGCTCGACGGGGTCGTCCATGAAGGCGGTGAAGATACCGATCGCGTTGGAGCCGCCGCCGACGCAGGCCTCGACGACGTCGGGCAGGTTGCCGGTCATCTCGACGAACTGCTCGCGAGCCTCGATGCCGACCACGCGCTGGAAGTCGCGCACCATGAGCGGGAAGGGGTGGGGCCCGACGACCGAGCCGATGCAGTAGATCGAGCGCTCGTAGTCGGCGAGATACGCCTCGAAGGCCGAGTCGACGGCCTCCTTGAGCGTGCGCAGGCCGTGCGAGACGGGGACGACCGTGGCGCCGAGGAGCTTCATGCGGCTGACGTTGGGCGCCTGCTTCTCGATGTCGACCTCGCCCATGTGGATCTCGCACTCGAGGCCGAAGTGGGCGGCGGCGGTGGCGAGGGCGACGCCGTGCTGGCCTGCCCCGGTCTCGGCGATGAGCTTCTTCTTGCCCATGTACTTGGCGAGCAGGCCCTCGCCCATGCAGTGGTTGAGCTTGTGGGCGCCGGTGTGGTTCAGGTCCTCGCGCTTGAGGTAGATCTGCGCCCCGCCGTTCTCGAGCGAGAGCGTGCGCGCGTGGTAGACGGGCGTC
>JAZBOM010000521.1:0-6993 GCA_036351205.1 Thermoleophilia bacterium
ACCGTCGAGAGGAGGGCGTCATGAAGAAGCTGCTGTGTCCGCTGGGCGGCGCGTTGCTCGTGGCGCTGCTCGCACTCGCCGCCTGCGGCGGCTCGGACACCACGACAGCCACGTCACCGTCGGCCGCGCCCGGTGAGATGGCATCGCCCTCTGTGGCAGCCTCTCCGAGCGGCGTCCCGCTGCCCACCCCGACCGTCGCCGGCACCATCGTGTTCGCGCACGTCCTCAACAGCCAGCAGGGCCTCGAAGACGCGGACATCTGCGTCGTCGAATCGGACGGCACGGGTCTCAAGACTCTGGCGGGAGGCCCTGCTTGGCAGGAGTTCCCCTCTTGGTCTCCTGACGGCACGAAGATCGTTTACGACGGCGGAGCTTCGCCCGACGTCCGCGTCGCCCAAGTGTGTGTCATGAACGCGGACGGTTCAGAGAAGGTCGAGCTGACCGAGGGCAGCGGCTACTGCCCAGATTGGTCGCCGGACGGCAAGCGGATCGTCTTCGTCAGGTACGTGGGTGGTAAGCGCGGAGAAGACATCTTCGTGATGAACGCCGACGGCACCGGCGAGCGTTGCTTGGTCGACATGAAGGACGGCGACTCCCGCCCGGTGTGGGCGAAGACAGGGGAGATCTTCTTCCTCCACCACGAGGCTCTGTACTCGGTGAATCCCGATGGGAGTGGACTCGCCCGAATCAAGCAGCCGGGAGACATAGAGAACTTCGCGATCTCCGCCGACGGCAAGATGCTCGCCTATCACGACGATGAACTCGTCGCCGTACTCCCTCTGCGAAGCGCGGGCAGGCGGGTGGCGCTGCTCAAACCGGTCTCGGACTACGTCCTGCACGACCCCGGAGTCGTCCCGGGGTGGACGCGCGACCGCAAGGCCCTCGTCGTGGCGGCCTCCAGCGGGGACACGATACACGGCTCGCGCCTCTACGTTGTCAGCGTGCGGGGCTCCGGGCTCTCTGCTGTCCCGGGCATCGAGACCGCACTGGATCCCGCCTGGCGGCCGCAGTAGGGCACGGCCGACGACGCGATCGAGGCGACAGCATGTCCGCAGGAGCCCGGACGGCATACGGGCGCGAAAGGAAGTGATGCGATGGCCGGAGCGGGTTGCCCTGTACCCGGCGGTCGGGCCGACGAGCAGCGTCGGCCGTTCGCCGAACGGAGGGAGTGAGCAGCGATGAAGAAGAGACTGATCGTCGCCATCGCCCTGGTCCTGATCGCAGCGTTCGTGCTGGCGGCGCCGGCGACCGCCAAGCAGTGCCCGAAGCTGAAGCCACTGATCGTGATCGAGACCATGACCGCCGGTCTGGCCGACCACCCGGAGACGTGGTACGGGAACGTCAGGGGCGACATCAACGGGATCCAGGAGGGCTGGGGGTTGGCCTACGACCCGGCGACGCCAGCGCTCGGGGCCGTCTCCCCGATCTTCCTGGGCGGAGCGGGACCGGGCTACAACGTCATCGTCACCTGTCGCGGCAGCATCACCGCCTACACCACGGGCCTCTACATCGAGGGGGTCTGGGAGCACAGGAGCGTCGGCTTCGTGACCGAGGCCACGGGCGAATGGACGTATCTGCTCGGCTGGATGACCTACAGCTACGGGTTCACCACCGACCCGAGCACCTGGGGGGATACGTACACGTTCACGGGCTACCGGGTGTTCCTGCCGCCGCTGCCCGCGAACTGGGGCAGGCTCGGCGTGTGGAAGCCGGCGAAGATGTGGCCGGACATCTTCCCCAAGTGACGCGGATCGGGAGGACTCGGTGAGGACCGTCTGCTCGGCGGGGTAGACCCGCTTCGCGCAGGCCGCCCTCCCTCGCCGCGGTCGGCAGAGGCCCGCCACCCGTAAGGGCGGCGGGCCTCTTCAGCGGCCGGCTGGTTCTCCAGGCGCGAAGCCGTCCCGTCGCGCACCGGACGGACTCGAGTCAACCGGCCGACCTCGGCGGTCCTGGCCTCCAGTCCGTTCGTGGGCGTAGAACTCAGTCGGTCGGAGGGCTTCTCTGATGAGGAAGAGGTCCCTGCCTCGAGTCTGGGGCTGACGCGGCGGTCGTCTCGTGCGGCGCGTCGCGCCGCGGCAGGACACGCCCCGCTGCCGCCGGACACGCGACACATGTAGACGGCGCACGGGATCACAGTGACCGCCCTTGCCCGACAGAAGGGCAGGACGGACAATCCGGCCGGGTCTGCCATCCGCGAAGGGGGTCGACATGGACGACAGCGTCGTGACGGTCGCCGAGCAGCTGCTCGACCACACCCGCGCGTTCGTGCGCGAGGAGCGCCTGCCGGGCGCCTCCGTGGGCGTCGTCACCCGCGCCGGCCTCGGATGGACCGGAGCCGCCGGCTTCGCCGACCTCGTCAAGGCGCGTCGGCCGGACGCCGACACGCTGTACCGCATCGCCTCCAACACCAAGGTCTTCACGGCGATCGGCGTACTGCAACTGCGCGACGAGGGACGCCTGCGCCTCGACGATCCCTTGGTCGTGCACCTTCCGGAGTTCGCCGCGGTCACCAACCCCTTCGGCCCGATAGAGGACGTCACCATCCGCCGCCTCCTGACGCACGAGTCGGGCCTGCAAGGGGAGCACCCCTTCACGGATCCCACGCGACCCGCCGAACTGCGCCGCGAGCAGGTGCTCGCGGCGCTCGACCGCGTGCGGGTCGCCATTCCCCCGTCGAGCGCCGGCAAGTACAGCAACATAGGCTTCGACCTGCTCGGCGAGGTCGTGGCGCGTCTCAACGGCGGCGACTACGAGGAGGTGCTACAGCGGCGTGTCCTGCGGCCGTTGGGGATGACCGCCACCACCTGTCATCCCACGGGCGATCTCGAGAAGCGCTGCGCAGTCGGCCATGACGCCCGCGACCACTCCGATGTGCTTCGCCCTGCCAGGGTCCTCGACCCGGATCTCATGCCCGGTTGCGGCATGCTCTGGTCCACAGTCGCCGACCTGGCGCGCTTTCTCGCCTTCGCCATGGCCGCCGACCGCTGGAGCGACGTCTCCCATCCCGTGCTCGCGCCGCGATCTCTGGCCGAGATGCAGGATTGTCGGATCCTCACCGGCGACTCGCCGCCGGTCTTCCAGGGGCTCGCCTGGTACTCGGAGGCCGCGCCCGACGGCTCTCAGTGGCTGGGCCACGCCGGCGGCGTGCCCGGATTCGTCAGCCGCACGTTGTTCCGGCCCGATGACGGTCTCGGCGTCATCGTCCTGCTGAACGGCATCGCCGACGCCGGCAAGCTCGCCATGGAGCTCGCGACGCTGTCCGCCGGTGCGCTGCGCGGCCGGCCGGAGCCGGAGCCGTCCACTCCGCCCGCAGCGCCGCCCGTGGAGGTGGAACGCCTGCTCGGCGCCTACCAGGACGACGACGACTCCAGCAGTATCGTTCACGTCGAGTGGCGTGACGGGCAGTTGACGCTTGTCGGCGAGCGCGACGCCGACGTGCTCGTCGCCACCGGCGACACGTCGGTGTGGACCGTGCGCAGCGGGCGCCCTGCCGGGGAGACGGCGCGCTTTCTCACTGACGATCGGGGCGTAGTCACCGCACTGAACGTGGCCGGGTATCCCTACCGGCGCCTGCGCGCGGAGCGTGCGTGACGGCGAGAGCCGGATGGACGGTGCATCGAATTCAGGTGCGCCCGTCATGGCGTCTCAAGGAAGTCTCTCCGTCACCCCCGCCACCGCTGCGAGCGTTCTGCGCTCGAGGGGGCGGGCGACCCTCGGCGGCGGTGGCCGCGGCTCCGAGAGGCACGGGCTGAGGCGATCTGCAGAGTGAGGGCGGTTCGTACGGGCCAGGATGTGTCAGGCGACAGGCGGCCGGGCTCCTGCGGAGGGGAGCGCGGTGGCGTGCTCAAGCCGGCCCGGTCGCGGCGGCGCCGAGGCGTCTCTCGTAGAGGTCGTTCTCGCGCTGCGGGCGCATGCCGATGCGGCGGTAGAGTCTGTCGGCGCCGGTCATGCTCTGGGAGTCGACGCCGAGGTAGAGGTGCTCGTAGCCGCGCGCCGCCAGCAGGTGCAGGGCGTGCACCAGCAGCGCCGTCCCCAGGCCGCGGCCTCGCCAGGGGCGCCTGACGGCGAGCTGATCCACGTAGCCCGCCTCGGGGATCGGCAGCGCCAGCACGGCGCCGACCGCTTCGTCGCCGTCGCGCGCGACCAGCACCAGCTCCGGGTCGAAGTCCTCGTCGCCGAAGACCTGCGCCGACCACACGTCGAAGGGGACCGGCGCGGCGTGATAGTGATCGAGGAACGCCTCCTGGATCACCTCGTGGAGGGCGTGGTCGTCCGCTCCCGGCCGGAATGCCGCCACCGTGATGCCGTCGGGCCACGGCGGCGCCTCCGGCAGGTCCTCGGCGGCGATCGCCATGCGCAGGAAGACCCGCGCGTGCACGAAGCCGAGGCGCTGGAAGAGCTCCTGGCGGCGCGCGTCGCCGCGCACGCAGGCCACGGCGAGAGTCACGTCGTGTCGATCGACACCGGCGTCGTCGGCCTGCTCGGCGGCCCGGCGCAGCACGAGCCCCATGAGATGCTCGTCGAGCCCAGCCCCGTCGACGTCGGGGTGAACGACGCAAGTGAGGTCGATCGCGTTCGCTGGGTCGTTCCCGAACGAACAGGCGTAGGCGACCACCCGCTCCTGTGTGTCCACCGCGACCCAGGCGTCCCGCGCGAGCGAGAACCGGGGATCGGCCCAGTCGAAGAGGAGGTCGCCGCTGCTCACCAGTGAATGGCCGCAGGCTGCGGTCTCCGCGGCGTGCATGACCGCCGCAACGGCCTCGGCGTCGCACCGCTCCGGCCGCCTCGTGTGGATCCCGGGCGGGGCAGGCACACGATCGGGTGTCGGCAGATCGATCACGGCGGCCGACACTCTAGCAGAGCCCAGCCACGACCCCGGCCGTCCCGACGGCGCCGGCCCGGCCGGGGTCGATCCCCGTCGCGGCCGTTCGTCCGCCGTCCTGACGCCGACGTTCCCACGGCAACGCGGCCTCGAGCATGACGCGGGCTCGGCGATCAAGCGGCCCCGGTCATGACGCGGCCCCGGTCATGACGCGACCTCGGTCGTGACCCGGCCCGTGTGCGACCGCGTACACTGTCGGGGACATGCCCTTTCGGCGCCCGGCCTATCGATGACCCCACGCTCGCCCTGCCGGCTCGCGGTCGTCCCCGCGCTGCCCGCGATCGCCAGACTCCTGCCCGCGCTCGTGGTCACCACGACACTGCTCGTGCTCGCGCTCTGCTCGCTGGCGGCGTGCGCCGGCGGCGGGCCGGAGACCCCGGCTCCAAGCCCGGCGCCCGGCGAGGGGGTGGCGAGCGACCTGCCTGGCGTCGGTGCCGCCGCCGTCACCCTCGAGGGCGGGCCGGCCTCCGTCACCGCGACGGTGGTCGCGACGCGACCTCGTCACCTCGCGCGGCCGCGACCCCACGGCTCGCCGCCGCTGGTGCTCGGGCTCACGACGCGCCAGCTCGCGGGCCAGCGGGTGATCTACAGCTATCCCGGCCTCACCCCGCCGCGCGAGCTGCTCGACGCCATCCGGGCCGGGGAGTCGGCCGGCGTGATCCTCTTCGCCGAGAACATCGCGAGCCGGGCGCAGATCCGCCGCGTGATCGCGCGGCTGCAGAAGGCCGCGGCGCGGAGCCCCATCGCGCAGCCGCTGCTCATCATGGTGGACCAGGAGGGCGGCTATGTGCGCCGTCTTCCCGGTGAGCCCTTCGCCTCGCACAAGACCATCGGTCTCTCCGCCGACCCCACGGCCGCTGCGGGTGCCGCCGGCCGTGCCGCCGGCCTCAACCTGCGCGGCGCCGGCTTCAACGTGAACCTGGGACCGGTGCTCGACGTCGCCCGGCCGGCGGGCGGCTTCATCGACGACGCCCGGCGCTCCTTCGGCACCGACCCCGCTCTGGTCGGCCGCCTCGGCGCGGCCTTCGTCGACGCGCAGCAGCGGACCGCTGTGGCGGCGACGGCCAAGCACTTCCCCGGGCTCGGCGCGGGATCGTCGTTCGAGAACACCGACCACGGGCCGGCGACGATGGACGTGCCGCTCGCGACCCTGAGGTCCGTCGACGAGGCGCCCTACGAGGCGGCGATCGCCGCCGGTCTGCGCCTCGTCATGGCATCGTGGGCGGTCTACCCAGCGCTCGACGATCGGCCGGCGGGCCTGTCGCCCGTCGTCATCGGCGAGGAACTGCGGGGCCGACTCGGGTTCACCGGCGTCACGGTGACCGACTCCCTCGGCGTCGCCGGCCTCCGCGGCCATGGCCCCATCGAGGACCGCGCGATCCTCGCCACCGAGGCCGGCATGGACCTGCTGCTGTGCGCCGGCCGCAAGCTGAGCGAAGGCACGCGCGCCGTCGACGCGCTCGCGCGGGCCCTCGAGCGCGACCAGCTCGACGGTCCGGCGTACCGGGCCGCGGTGCGGCGCGTGCTGGCGCTGCGCGCCGACCTCGACTGACACGGCGGCACCTGCAGCCTTCTCGCGACGCGGCCTGAGGCGTCGGTGGCCGCCGCCGACCCGCGACACGGCCTGGCGCGCCGCGTGGCAGGAAGACCCTCCCTGTCCCATAATGGCGGGACGCGGCGGAGCCGTCTCACGTCCCCGCCGCGTGACGCCGGGGGCCGCAGGGGCCCTCAGACGAACCAGACTCGCGCGCGAAGGGGCCGCCCCATGACCGAGTACTCAGTAAGCCCGAGCGGCGAGAAGGTCCCGCTCCCCGCGGAGGGAGACTACGCCGCCGAGTACGCGCGCCTCGAGCGGCTCGCCGCGCAGGCGCGCGCGGACGGCCGCGAAGTCGTCGTCGTCATGGGCCTGGGCTTCGTCGGCGCCGTCATGGCCGCCATCGTCGCCGACTCGACCGACGCCGACGGCAAGCCGACGAAGTTCGTCATCGGCTGCCAGCGCCCGAGCACGCGCAGCTTCTGGAAGATCGGCCTGCTCAACGAGGGCGTGTCGCCGGTGAAGGCGGAGGACGCCGAGGTCGACCCGATGATCGCGCGCTGCGTGCTCGAGAAGA
>JAZBOM010000522.1:0-2398 GCA_036351205.1 Thermoleophilia bacterium
ACGCCCGCGCCAGGTGCGCGCAGACCTCGGCGTCGGGGCTCGCCGCGGCGAACTCGGCCGCCGCCAGGGCGTAGCCGTTGCCGTTGAAGCTGAGGGCCACGCCGCCTGCCTTGCGGACGGCGGCGAGCGCCGGGGCGTCGGTGATCGAGTCGCCGACGTACATGACCGCGGAGAGAGGTACGCCTTCGGCGTCGGCGATCTCCTCGAGGGCGGCGAGCTTCATGCCGCCGCCCACGGGGCGGACGGCGGCCACCATCTCGCCGCTGACGCGCCCCGTCATACGCTGCCAGAAGAGCTCGTCGAGCTCGGCGACGGTCGCGCGGTCGCGCTCCGCGAGATCGGCCGCCGAACGCGCCCCGTCGGGCAGGTCGAGGACGGGACGCGCCAGCACGCGCGGCACCTGCCCGCGCAGCCAGGCGGCCTCCTCCTCACCCATCGTCCAGGCGTCGAGGCTCAGCTCGGTGCAGCGGCAGCGCTCGAGCGGCAGGTCGAGCCGCTCGGCGAGGGCGCGGACGTAGGGGGGGTACGAGGTCGAGATGACGAAGACGGGCAGCAGCGCGCGCACGCGACGCAGGGCCTTCTCTGCGCCCGGGACCAGCAGGACGCCCTCGGCGCTGAAGAGCTCGACGTCCTCGTCGCTCACGGCGAAGGCCTTGAGGAACGGTGGCAGCAGCCGGAGGGTGTCGCCGGCGTTGTAGCCGGGCCGGCCGACGACGTCGGCGAGGAAGTCGTCGTAGCGCGACAGCCGGGCGAAGAACTCGGCGCCGTCGGGGATGAAGCGCTCCGCGACCTCCTGGGCGTTGTCGTTGGTGGTCAGCGGGCCTTCGCAGTCGGTCACGTAGAGGCGCGGTGCGCTCACGTCACACCGCCTCCGCGGCGAGCTCCCGCTCGACCGGCTCCGTGAGGTCGAGCGGCAGTCGTGCCGACTCCGAGAAGACGCCGCCGTCGGCGGTACTGAGTTTGCCGTCGGCGAAGCGGCGGATGGTCTGGTAGAGGAGGGGGATCTCGCGGGCCTCGCCGCGGCGGCGGATCTCGGCGAAGAGCGGCTCGCTCTCGCCCTCGGCGGCGGTGATCTCGGCGACGGAGAGCGTGCGCCGCTTCTCGCGGAACTGGGCCCAGAGCGCCTCCCACTCCGGCCCCTTGAGCGAGAAGCGGCAGAGGGAGACGACCGGTCCGCTGTCGAGCTCGGCCGTGGCCAGGTGGACCATCGCCCCGGTCTCTCCCGCCCCCTCCTCGAGAAGCTGCCAGATCACGTCCTGCCAGGTGCCCGTCGGACCGCCCGGCAGGGCGGGGTGCAGGTTGAGGAGGGCGTAGCGGCGGCACATGGCCGAGCTCACGATGAGCATGTACCCGGCCATCACGAGCACGTCGAGGCCGAAGGGCTCGAGCAGGCGGAGGACCTCGGTGTGGAAGGCCTCGCGCCAGCGGGCGCGGGGGACGCCCCGGGCCTGCGCCGCCGCCCAGCTCTCGCGGCTCGAAGCCATCACGGCGGGGATGTGGAACTGCTCGGCGAGGTCGAGGAGGTGATCGCTCTCGGGGCTCTCGCCGCGCAGCCGGTCGCAGAAGACGCAGGCGATGTCGAGGGCGATCTCGTCGCGCCGCGCACGGCCGACGACCTCGGCGAGCAGCGTGCTCGCCGCCTGGTCGCGGCCGGTCGAGAGCCAGCCGATCCTCACGGTGTCCTCCTTGGGAGCCGGGGCCTCATGGTCGCGTCCTGGAAGGCCGGAGAGTCATGGTCGCCTCCTCACCAGCGTCCGTCGCCTTCGTCGTCCCCGCGCTCCTCGCGCAGCCGCTCGCGCCAGGCCTCGGCGTCGGGGTAGGTGCTGCGGCCGGCGCCGCTGATGGCGCGTGCCGCGGCCCACGCTCCCAGACGGCCGGCGGCCTCGAGCCCGAGGTCTTCGAGCAGGCCGGCGACGAAGCCGGCGGCGAAGACGTCGCCGGCCCCCGTGACGTCGACGACCGTCGTGGGCACCGGCGGCACCAGCATGTCGACGCGGCGGCCGATCAGACGGGCGCCGCGACTCCCCAGCTTGCAGACGACGACCCCCACCCCGGCGTTGAGCACGAAATCGAGCGCCTCGCCGAGCGGGAGGCCGCACAGGGTCTCGAGCTCGGGCTCGGTGACCATGAGGTAGGCGCAACGATGGAGGATCGGCAGGAAGCGCTTGACGCCTTTGCGCGCGTAGACCTCGCCCGGGTCGAAGGCGATCTCGACCGCGGCCGGAAGCCGCTCGAGCAGGGCGAGCTGGGCGTCGAGCGGCCCGTCGCCGACGAACGACGTGAAGAGCGCGAAGCGCGCCTTCGGCGGGCGGCGCGGGATGTCGGCCGCCGCGTCGACATGCTGGTGCCGCCGGTGCCCACGACGGTGGTCGACGTCACGGGGGCCGGCGACGTCTTC
>JAZBOM010000523.1:0-2165 GCA_036351205.1 Thermoleophilia bacterium
ATCGTGTTGTCGATCTTCCACGCCGGCTGCGGCAGCACGCCCTTGGGCTCGATGACCCGGTGGGCGCCGTACCTGTTGCCATGCTTCATTTGAGGACTCCTCACTTCAGCCTCGGCCGAGTCGGACGGCCGCCGCGGGCGGTGTGCGCGGCACCGCCCCGCTCCGCGGTCACTCGCGTCGCGCGCCCGCCGACGGCCGCGCCTGCGCCGCGAATTCGCGCACGGCGGCCTCGGTCAAGGGGTGGTGCGCCAGCGCGGCGAGGACGTCGAGCGGGGCGGTGATGTCGTGCGCCCCGTGCAGGACGGTGTCGGTCACCTGCTCGGCGGTCTTCAGGCTGGCGGCGAGGATGCGCGTCGGGCTCTCCAGACGCCTCAGGATCCCCGCCAGTGACTCGATGACCTGACGGCCGCCGACACCCTGCCGCTCGGCTCGGTCGACGTAGGGGATGACCCACACGCAGCCGACGGCGTGGGCGAGCAGGGCCTGCGCCGGCGAGTACACCGCTGTCAGGGCGCAGCGAATGCTCTCCTCACGCAGCGTAGCCGCCGCGCGGACGCCGTCGGCCGTGGCCGGGAGCTTGATCACCACGCGGGCCGGCGCGAGCGACGCCGCAGCTCGCGCCTCCTCGCACATCGCCTCCGGCGAGTCACCCGTGGGCTGGTAGCAGCCCGGACCCTCCGGCAAGGCCTCGAGGAGCGCCGCGAAGTGCGCGAGCGGCTCCGTGGTCGCGCCGGCAAGCGATGTCGCGCGCGCCATCAGTGTCGGGTTGGTGGTGAAGCCGCCGACGTAGCCGAGCCGCGCGGCGGCGGCCGCATCGTCGAGAGAAGCGGAGTCGAGCAACACCAGCATCGTCGTGGACCTCCTCGTCGTCTTCGGGGCGGCGCGCGGCCGCCGCCGGGCACGCGGGCCTACGCGGGCGCCCCGGCTCGATCGATCAGCGCAGTCCTCAGGGCGGACAGGCGGTCGGCGTCGACGCCGAGGCCGTCCTCGAAGTAGCGCCCGACGGTGCCGAAGCGCGAGGACATCTCGTCGAGCGCCGCCTCCAGGTACTCCGCGCGAGCGCCCAGGAGCGCGTGGAGCACGTCAGGGTCGCCGCCGGCAGCCGTGAAGCGGTCGAACAGCGGCTGCATCGCCGGGAGAAGCTGCTCGTTGGTCAGCAGGTAGTCGGCCATCACGTCGGCGTCCGAGACTCCCAGGAGCAGCAGGAGCGCGGCCGCCGCCCACCCGGCACGGTCCTTGCCGGTCGTGCAGTGGAGGAGCGCGGGACGGCGCTCCGCCTGCGCGAGGTCGGCGAACAGCGTCCCGTAGGCGGCGCACGCACCCGGCAGGGTCGCGATGCCGCGGTAGCCCTTCGCCAGCATCCGCGCCGCCCTGCCCCCGCCGAGGAACTCGAGCACCGGTCCAGAGCGGCTCAGGAGCCCGACGAGGTCGGCAGGCGAAGCGCCCCGCATCTCGGCGGGCAGGGCGGACTGCAGCTCGGCCGGCAGGCCGAAGGCCGTCCCCATGTCGTCGCCGAAGACGTCGCGGGCGACGAGGTCCGCGCCCGGTGGGACCCGGTCGGGCTGCGCGACGCGCTCCGCCTCGGTCCGCAGGTCGAAGACCGTCCTCACGCCGAGTGCGGTCAACGCCTCCACGCCCGCCCCGTCCGCGTCGGCGAGCGCGGCCGAGCGGAAGACCTGCCCGCGGCGCACGCAGCCGCCGCCGCGCACCCGCCAGCCTCCGAGGTCGCGCAGGTTCGGGACGGAGACCATCGCGATCGACCCTCCGGGCGCCTTCTCGTCGTGCAGGCTTTCTCCCATCGTCGATCCCGCGACGCGCCCGCCGCGCGACTACTCCTGGCAGGCCGGGCAGAAGTAGCAAGCCCCGCCGAGGTAGCTGATCTTCGCCACGGGCGTGCCGCACTCGGGGCAGGGCCGCCCCGCCGCCTTCGCGTCCATCAGACGTGCGCAGCCGCCGCGCCGGCCGAAGAGGTCGCGCTCGTCGCTGCGGCCGCCGGCGGCGGTCACGTCCCGCACCGTCCCCGTGATGGCCGCGAAGAGGCCGTCCACCTGCCCCTCGCTCAGCTCCGCGATGGAGCGGCGCGGGTGGAGACGGGCGCGGAACATGATGTCCTGGGCGATGGCGTTGCCCAAGCCGGGGATGAGCTGGTCCTGGGTCAGCAGGCC
>JAZBOM010000524.1:0-2520 GCA_036351205.1 Thermoleophilia bacterium
ACCGTCCAGTTGCGGAAGCGGCGGCGCATGAGCTCGCGGTCGTTCTGCACCATGAGCTCGGGCTTGGTCGTGATGCCGCCGCGCGGGCAGTCGAGGTGGCAGTTGCCGCACTGGTTGCAGCCGAAGGCGACGGCCTTGCCGATGCTGCCCTCGAGCAGGCCGTCGGCGCCGGCGATCAGCACCTTGAGCATGTCGAGCTCGCCGCGCAGGCCACCGGAGGCGAAGAGTCGCGTGCCGCCCTTGGCGCCGAAGGGCGCGCCGTTGCCGTCCCGCAGCGGCTTCAGCTCGCCGCTGCCGTCGAGGTCGACCTTCTCGCCGAGCAGCGCGTGGTGAGTGTGCAGCATCGTCCTGAAGGCGTCGGGCCAGCCCACGTGCGACGAGTCGGCGTGGTAGTTGCCCGAGCCGCCCATGCCGGCATCGACCAGCAGGTAGTCGACGACGAAGTTGCTCCACATCCCGGCGGCGACGAAGCGCGTGTAGTTGGAGCCGGTGATCTTGATGCCGCAGTGGTTGTGGTAGAGGAGCCAGAGCCAGACCTCGGCCGGCATGTCCTCGATCGAGTAGATGTCGTGCTTGGGGTCGGGGCTCAACGCGTCGGTGCCCACGGGGATGTTGCGTGCCTTGCTCACCGTCGGCGTGACCCTGGCCCCCGAGAGGCGCCCGCCCTTGCCCGGCTTGGCGCCCTGGTTGATCTTGATCTCGACGTCGCGCACGCGGCGCAGGTCGCGCCCGGTCACGCCGAAGTGACCGGAGGCGACCTGGAGGCTCTCCCAGCGCATGTCGTCGTCGCGCGCCAGCTTGATGGGGCCGCCCTCGCCGGAGGAGGTCATGCTGAGGCCCACGTTGCCCTCGACGCGAGCGGTGAGGAAGTCCTCGCTGGCGGCGCCGAGCGAGGTCGAGGCGTGGCACACGGGACCGTGCCAGATCGGCTCGCGGGTGCCGACGCCCGACAGGACGAGCCCGCCGCGCGGATCGCGGCGCAGGGTGACGGCGCCGTCGGCGGAGGCGCGCACGACGGAGACCCCGTGCGCGCCGTGACCGACGGCCTGCAACTCGATGAGGCGCTCGCCGCCGTGGGGTTCGGAGGCGCGGAGCCAGAGCGGCGCGGCGCCCGGGCCGGCGGCGCGGCTCTGCTCGGCCGCGCCGACGGGGCCGGAGGCGGCGGAGCCGCCCGGGCCCGACGTCGCTGGGCCGACCCGGTCGGCCGCTGCCAGCGCCGCCGCCAGCGGGTGGTCGTCGCCGACGCGCTGCTCGAACCCGCCGCGCTGGTCGGCGTCGAAGCGCAGCAGCGGCCGCGCCCCGGGCATGGCGTGGATCGAGACCGTCGCCGCGGGCGCCGCGGCGCCCGGACGCTCGAAGCCGCGCGGCACGGCGAGCGAGATGTAGTCGAGCAGGGACGCGTCGCGGCGCAGCCGGGCCAGCGACCAGGCGACGCTCGCGCGCGAGACGCGCAGGCCGATGCGATCGAGGCCGTAGGGCCCCGGGTCGCCCGCGAGGAAGAAGTCGTCCTCCCGCGGCAGCTCGCCGGCGGCCATCCGGTAGATGACGTCGAGGAAGTCGGCGTTGAGGGCGGCGTTGGAGTTGCTGAGGTGCATGCCGGCGGTGCGCTGGGCCAGCACCTGGGCGGCGCGCACGAGCGGCAGGTCGGGCGACCGCTCGCCGAGCAGGCTCGAGACGGCGAAGCGCGCGCGCACGTCCGGGGGAACGGGCTCGGCGTCGACACGGGCGGCGTTGACGCGCGCGTTCTCGGCCCCGAAGTCGCCGGTCGCCAGGGCGTCGACCTCGCGCACCCAGTCCTCGGTCACGGTGATCGCCATCGTGTTGCCCGAGGTCTTCTTCACGTCGTCGATGCCCATGCAGCTGAGGAAGTCGAGGATGCTGTGCTGCCAGCAGGTCAGGGTGCAGCGCGCCATCTCGCGCAGGTCGGTCGGGGGGACGGCGCGCACGGCGGCGGCGAAGGCCTCACGCGCCGACGAGCGTGCGTCGCGAGCCGCAGTGCCGCCGGCCGGAGCGTCGACGGAGGCGGTGCCGCCGGCCGGAGCGTCGACGGAGGCGTTCCCGCCGGCGGCGAAGGCGTCGACCGCCTCGGGGACGAGCGCGATCGCCGCCGCGTGCGTCATCGCCCCGCCGTTGGACCCGAGCAGGACCGACTCGTAGACGGTGGCCGCCGACGCCTGCGTGTCGCCGTCGCCGCCGGCCGCGAGCAGCTGGACGCGGGCGCGCAGCAGGCGGTCCTTGAGGAAGCGGTCGACCGCGGGCGTGAGGCGGTACGACTTGAGGGCGCCGGCGTGGTAGTGGACGAGGGCGACGCCGTCGTGGCGCGCCGCCTCCTCGAGGCGCGCCCAGAAGGCGTCGCCGTCGTGGCGCACGAAGACCGAGAGCAGGCAGTCGGGGTTCGCGGTGCGCACGGCGGCGGCGAGGGCGGCGAGCCGTCCCGGCTCGCCGCCCTCGCGGCCGCCGTGCGCACCGCGAACCCCGACTGCTTGCTCTCGGTCTTCGTGCGCCACGACGGTGACGCCT
>JAZBOM010000525.1:0-2457 GCA_036351205.1 Thermoleophilia bacterium
CGCGCCCGGTGCTATACTCGCGGGACGATGCAGTATCTCTCCCGGATCGCCTCCCCGGCCGATCTCGCGCAGCTCTCCGAACCCGAGCTCGAGCTGCTCTGCCAAGAGATCCGCCAGCTCATCCTGCAGTGCGTGAGCGAGACCGGCGGCCACCTGGCCGCCAGCCTCGGCACGGTCGAGCTGACCGTCGCCCTGCACAGCATGATGGACAGCCCGCGCGACAAGATCGTCTGGGACGTCGGCCACCAGTGCTACGCGCACAAGATCCTCACCGGCCGGCGCGACCTCTTCGAGACGATCCGCCAGGAGGGCGGCCTCTCCGGTTTCCCCTGCCGCTTCGAGTCCGAGCACGACGTGGTCGGCACGGGGCACGCCTCCACGTCGGTGAGCTACGGCCTCGGGCTGGTCGAGGCCGCGCGCCTCGCCGGCGAGGCGCGCGGGCGCGTCTGCTGTGTCATCGGCGACGGGGCGCTCACCGGGGGCACCTCCTTCGAGGCCCTCAACAACGCCGGCCACCTGCGTTCGCCCCTGGTCGTCCTCCTCAACGACAACCAGATGTCGATCAAGCCCAACGTGGGCGCCCTCCAGCTCTACCTCAACCGCTTGCGCATGGACCCGACCCTGACGCGCCTGCGCGAGGACCTCGAGCACACGCTGCAGCGCGTCCCTGCGATCGGCGAGCGTGCGTACGCTCTCGGCAAGGACGTCAAGGAGTCGATGAAGGCTCTGATCCTGCCGGGGATGCTCTTCGAGGAGCTCGGCTTCGCCTACCTCGGCGTGATCGACGGCCACGACCTCAAGGCGGTGCGCGAGGCGCTGCGCCAGGCGTTCGAGACCGAGCGCCCCGTGGTCGTGCACGCGCGCACGATCAAGGGCAAGGGCTACGAGCCCGCCGAGGCGAGCCCAGACCAGTACCACGGCACCGGGCCGTTCTTCCTCGGCAACGGCGAGAAGAAGGACGCGGCCGGCAGAGTCGGCGGCGCCGAGGGCGGCCTGGATGCCGCCGCGCCGGCTGCCGGCGGCGCGAATGCCGCTGCGCCGGCCACCGGCGTCGCCGACGGCGTCGCGCATGCCGCTGCGCCGCCTCCCGGCGCCGGGGAGGCGGCGCCCGTGACGACGCACACGCAGGCCTTCGGCGAGGCGCTCGTGCGCCTCGCCGAGGAGGACCTGCGCGTCGTCGCCATCACCGCCGCCATGACCCAGGGGACCGGCCTCGACGCGTTCGAGGAGCGGTACCCGGAGCGGTTCTACGACGTCGGCATCGCCGAAGAGCACGCGGCGGTCTTCGCCGCCGGTCTCGCGCTCGGCGGCCTGCGCCCGGTCGTCGCCGTCTACTCCACCTTCCTGCAGCGCGCCTTCGACATGCTGATCCAGGACGTCGGCCTGCAGGAGCTGCCGGTCGTCTTCGCCGTCGACCGCGCCGGTATCGTGGGCGACGACGGCCCGACGCACCACGGCGCCTTCGATCTCTCGTACCTGCGCATGATCCCGGGCATGACCGTCATGGCGCCGTCCTCGCAGCTCGAGCTGCAGCGCATGCTGGCGACGGCCCTGACCCTGGACGGGCCGGCGGCGTTGCGCTACCCGCGCGGGATGGCGGCGCCGTTCGCCACGCCCGAGGTGCTCGAGCCCGTCGAGGTCGGCCGGGCTGAAGTCCTCGCAGAGGGCGCCGACGTCGCCCTCATCGGCATCGGCACCGGGGTGGGCATCGCCGCCGGCGCCGCCGCCCTACTGCGGTCCCGCGGCCTCACGCCGACCGTCGTCGACGCGCGCTTCGTCAAGCCGCTCGACGGCGAGCTGCTCGGGCGGCTCGCCGCCACGCATCGTTTGCTCGTCACGGTCGAGGAGAACGTACTCGCCGGCGGCTTCGGCAGCGCCGTGCTCGAGGAGGTCGCGCCGAGCCGCGTCGAGGTGCTGCGCTTCGGGCTGCCCGACGCCTTCGTGCCGCACGGCGACCGGGCCCGGCTGCTCCGCGACGCCGGCCTGACGGCCGAGGCGGTCGCCGCCGCCGTGGCCGAGGCCGTTGACGCCGAGAACGCCGAAGACGCCGCCGGGCGCGCTGACGCCGAGGGCGCCGCCGGGCGCGCTGACGCCGAGGACGCCGCCGGACGTGCCGGCAACGGCGGCAGGCGGACGACTGCCGCGGCCGCCGCGGCGGCCGACCCGGCGAAGCTCGCGCACCCGCACTGACGCCGTGCGCGAGCGGCTCGACACGCTGCTCGTCGCGCACGGTCTCTTCGACTCTCGCGCCCAGGCTCGCGGCGCCGTGCTCGCCGGCGAGGTGACGGTCGACGGCGCCGTCGTCGACAAGCCCGGCGCCCAGATCGCCCCCGGCGCCGTGCTCGCGGTCGCCGCGCGACGCCGCTACGTCTCGCGCGGCGGCGACAAGCTCGACCACGCGATGGCCGTTCTCGGTGTCGAGGTGACGGGCGAGGACGCAATCGACCTCGGCAGCTC
>JAZBOM010000526.1:0-5201 GCA_036351205.1 Thermoleophilia bacterium
CGAGCTGGGGAAGAGCTGTGGCCTGGCTGTGCGGCGGCTGAGGGGTCTCGGGGCGCGGGCCGGTGGCATCGCGGGCGCGGGCCGGCGGCGATGCCGCCGGCCCGCGCCCGCACACCGCGCCCGCACACCCCATCAGGCCGTCTGCGGCAGGACGTCACGCGTCGGCAGGCGGACGAAGAAGGCGGTGCCTTCGCCGGGCTCGCTCGCGACGTCGACGGACCCGCCCATCGCCTCGACCAGGTCCTTGACGATGGCGAGCCCGAGACCCGTCCCGACCTCCGGGCCCTCGCTGTGCTTGCGGTGCAGGTAGAACCGCTCGAAGGCGTGCCCGACGTCCTTGCCGTGAAGGCCCGGCCCGCTGTCGCGCACGGTCAGCAGACCGGCCCGGGCGGCGACGTCCACCCGGTCGCCGCGGTCGGTCGCGCGCAGCGCGTTCTCGACGAGGTTCGACGCCACCTGGAGGACGCGCCCGGCGTCGCCGCGGGCCGGCGCCGGCTCCGTCGCGTTCGCCGTCAGTGCGACGCCCCGCGCCGCGGCGAGGCTCTCGAACCTCGCCACCACCTCACGCGCCGTCACGGCCAGATCGAGCGGTGCGTCGACGACGGTGAACTCAGAGCGGCCGATGCGCGCCAGGTCGAGCAGGTCGGCGATCAGGCGCCGCAGCCGTGCCGACTCCGCGCCGAGGACCTCGGCCGCCTGCCGCGGATCCACGGCCTCGTCCTGCAGCAGCTCGGCGTACCCGTCGATGGCCGTGAGCGGCGTCTTGAGCTCGTGACCCACCGACATGAGGAAGTCGCGCTCGGTCTCCTGCGCCTTGCGCAGCTTCGCCGCCATGCGGTTGAACGAGTCTGCCAAGATGGAGAGCTCGAGCGGCGCCTCCGTGGGCACCGGTATCGGCGTCCCCCCGTCGGCCAGCACCACGCTCGCGTCGGCGACCTCCCGGACGGGCTTGACGATGCGGCGGTTGAGGTACCAGGCCGTCAGCGCCGCGAACGGGGTGAGCAGCAGCGCGGCGAACGTGGCCGCGAAGAGGAGTCCGAGAACCTGGTCCAGAAGCTGCCGGTACCACGGGGAGGGTACGGACGCGAAGATCATCCCTCGCCCCTCGCCCGTGCGGAAGGCCACGTACTGCCACTGCTGCCCTTCCTCATCCATCATGCCGGTGTCCCAGCCTCGGTCCTCGAGCCGCTCGAGAGCATCCTGGGGGAGCCCGGTCGCCTCGAGGGGTCCGGGGTCGTCCGAGAAGATGCTGCCGTTGCCGTCGGCGACGTCCGCGATCGCCTCGCGAAGCACCGGATACGCCTGCTCGTCGATCCAGGGCACGTTCGCTCGGTCGAGCCCGTCCAGCCGGGCCAGTCCGCCCTCGATGAGCGGGTTCTCATCTTGTCCACGGTCCAGCAGAACGCCCGTGACGAAGAACATGGCGACGAGCGTGATGAGCACGGTGCGGAACAGCGTCGAGCGCAGCGTGCGGTGTGCGGGGGGTTCCGGGCGCTCGGTGCCCCGCAGCGCGCGCACGACGCCTCGGATACCGAGCGCGGCGAGCCACACCAAGGCGGCCGCGAAGACGATCACGACGGTCCATCCGGTGATGGTCATCGCGCCACCGCCTTGTACCCGGCGCCGCGGATCGTCTCGATCACGTCGGCGCGTCCGAGCTTGGCGCGGACCTGGGCGACGTGCTGGTCCACCGTCCGGGTGCCGCCGGGGTACTCGAGGTCCCAGACCCGTTCGAGCAGTGCCTCGCGCGAGAACAGCAGCCCCGGGTTCTCCATGAAGAAGGCGAGCAGCCGGAACTCGGTGACGCTGAGGTGGACGGGCCGGCCGCCGACGTGCACTTCGTGCCGCGGCCGGCTCAGCGTGATGTCGCCGAGCGTGAGCTCATCGGTCTGCTGCGGCGCGGCTTCGCTGCGCCGCAGCACGGCCTTGACCCGGGCCGCCAGCTCACGGGGGCTGAACGGCTTGGGCACGTAGTCGTCGGCGCCGAGCTCGAGGCCGGCGACGCGGTCGGCCTCCTCGTCGCGCGCCGTCAGCATGATGATCGGCACCCGCGAGGCCGCCCGGATGCGACGGCACACCTCGAGCCCGTCGATGCCGGGCAGGCCGATGTCGAGGATCACCAGCGCGACGGCGCGCCGCGCGAACTCGGCCAGACCGTCCTCGCCGTTGCGCGCGCAGATGACGCGGTGCCCGTCCCGCTCCAGCGCGATGCGGACGACGTCGACGATGTGACGTTCGTCCTCGATCACAAGCAGTGTCGCCACGTCTGCCCCTTTCTCTGTCGGGCGGGCCGACACCTTCCGGCCCACCTGCCGAGCGCCGTCCTCGGCGCCGGGCGCAGCATCGCAGCGCCCGGTCAGAGCACGTGCCGGCGCCTGTCAGAGGAACGTAAGACGCCCGGTCCGGGCGCGGATCTCACCCGCATCGGGTGACGACCGTTACGCCCCCGGCGCCGTAGCCTGCCCGTGACGACCACTGCTCGGAGTGAAGGAGGGGCCATGGCTACCGCGCCGACAGGGTCACACGGGAGCGTCAAGGTGCTCATGCACGAACTCGGGCTCGGCGTCGGGGACAACCGGCAAGACGGACGGCGGGACGGCCGGCACGACGGACGGCACGACGGGACGGCAGTGTGCTGCCAGTGCGCTTACTGCGATCCCCTGCCGACCACGACGCAGTGCCGCTGCACGCACCCGTCGAGCGAGTTCAAGGACGGGGTCATGTTCTCCGGCGCCCCGACCTGCGCGGCCTTCGTGCCGCGCCACGGGACGCGGCACGGGATGTTCGACGGTCAGGGCGGGGTCTCCTGGCTCCACGGCAGCTGACGCTCCCCCGGCCGACGAGTCGACCCGGCGGAGCGCCGCGGTCGGAACCGCGCGGTGGCCGTCGGTGCCGACATCGACCCAACGGGCGCCGGCGGCTTGATCAGTCAGACGGGGCGCCGGCCTCCAGTGCCGCCCTGCCCAACTCGTCGAGTCGCTTGGTCACGACACTCGAGGCTGCGCGCTTGGCCGTGGCGTGCCCGGTCAGGGCGAGGACGAAGGGCTCCTTCTCGAGGCAGTAGACGTCGGTAGGCTGCGTCGCCGTCACCGTCGCCGTACGCGGCACGTCCTCGATGAGGGCGATCTCGCCGAAGCCTTCGCCCCGCGACAGCCTCGCCACCTCCTTCCCACCGTGGGTCACGGCGACCTCGCCCGAGGCGATGGCGCAGTAGTGCTCGCCCACCTCGCCCTCGCGCATCATCACCGCGCCGGCGGGCGCCGACTCGGGTGTCAGCGCGCGGGCGAGACCCTCCAGCGCGGGCGCCGGCAGGGGGGCGAAGATGGGGATCGACTGCAGCAGCCGGATCTCGACGTGGGGGACGGTCGCGGCGGCGTCGACCGAAGAGAGCCGGCGCCAGCTCGCCGCCATGATCAGCAGGAAGATGACGCCGGTGCCGATGAGGGCGGCGCGGGCGCCGCTCAAGCCGACGAGGATCGGCACTATGACCGAGCCGAAGGCGAGGCCGACGTTCATGAGCGACTCGAGCATCGAGAAGACGTCGGCGAGCACGTGCGGCGGGGCCGAGCGCTGCAGGAGAATGCGCCCGGTCACGTCGAGGACGGTGCGGCCCAGGCCGGCGAGCGCGAGCAGGGCGAAGGCGGTGAGGACGGTCGGGAAGATGCCGAGCAGGCCGAGGGCGAGCGCCGCCGTGAGCACGCCGGCGCCGAGCGCCGGCGCCAGGCGGCGGCGCGCCACGAGGCCGGCCGTGAGCGCGGCGCCGATGAGGCCGCCGGCGCCGAAGGCCGAGTTCAGGTAGCCGGCGCCGGCCTCGCCCATCCCGAGCACCGAGATCGAGAGCACGACGTAGAGCACGTCGAGGGCGCCGACGAGGATGTACTGCGAGCCAAGGAGCAGGACGAGGAGGCGCACCGAGGGCTCGGCGCGCACGGCGCGGATGCCGGCGGCGACCTGGGCGGTGAGGGAGACCCTGCGGCCCGCCTCGCCGCCCGCGTCCGCGCCCCCGCCTCCGGCCGGGACAGACCCCTCGACCCAGTCTTCGACGGCCCACTCGTCGTTCGACCGGCCGGCGCCGGAACCACCCGCACCCGCCGCGCCGGGGCCCTCGTCGTCGTCGCGCGCGGAGCCGATCGGCGACGGCCCCGGGATCGGCAGCACGAGGGCGGCGGCGGCGAACGACAGGGCGGCGAGGAAGACGATCGCCAGCTCCGGCCCGCCGACGCCGAGCAGCACGCCGGCGATCGCCGGCGCGATCAGCACGCTGCCGTTCTCGGCCCAGCTGGAGACGACGTTCGCCGCCGTCAGCTCGATGGGCTTGCGCACGATGCTCGGCAGGAGCGCCGACTGCGCCGGCCGCGGCACGGTGATGCCGAGGTTGATGGCCGGCGCCATCGCGAACACGACCCAGGCCGGCGCGTCCACGGCGATCGCCGCCGCCACCGCCGACATCGCGACGCCCTGGATGAGGTAGCCGACCAGCAGCACCCGCCCGGGCCGGTGGCTGTCGGCGAGCGCGCCGATGTACGGCGCAAGGAAGATGCACGGGATCAGCTGGACGAGCGCCATGGCCCCCGCGGCGGTGGCGCCGCCGACGGAGTACGCGTAGACGAGCAGCGCCACCCAGACGGCCCACTCGGCGCCGTTGAAGGCGGCGAACGCCAGTTCCAGGGAGAGCAGCGTTCGGTTCCTGATGGTCGTCGCGAAGATCGAGATGACCGAACTGCTCGCGTCGCCTTTCACAGTGCCCCCCGATCACCCTGCCGGCAGCGGATGGCCGAGCACCGGCGGTCGCGGAGGCCCGACTCCCTAGGGCGTACCACCCGCCTGCCGGACGGACGATCGTCCGCGGGGCATCACCGTTCGCCGGGCCCTAGTGCGGGTCCTACTACACCCCACGTCCGATGGCAATGGGGCCGGCTCGATACGCGACCGGGTGCGGGCGAGGACGGACACAGAATTCACCCGGACCGGGTGAAGAGCACCCGGGCGTCGTCCATTAGCCTTGCCATTACAAAGGTCGTCGGAAGGAGAGGTCATGAAGAGCTCGACAGCAGTGGCGAACGCGCTCCCGACCGCGCCCGCCGCGAAGAAGCAGCGCCGGCGGACGCTCGTCGTCGTCGCCCCCGTGTGTGCGGACTGCCGCTTCTCGGAGGTCTACACGCTGCAGGCGCGCACGCACTGCGCGCACCCGAACGCCGCCC
>JAZBOM010000527.1:0-2622 GCA_036351205.1 Thermoleophilia bacterium
ACGGCACTTCACCCACTCGAAGGTCATGGCGTGGGTCGCCTTCGACCGGGCCATCCGCAACGCCGACAGGATCGGCGCCGACCAGGGTCAGGTCGAGCGCTGGACACGTCTGCGGGATGAGGTCCACGCGGAGGTCTGCGACAAGGGATGGAACACCGAGAAGGGCAGCTTCACGCAGTACTACGGCTCCTCCAACCTCGACGCCAGTCTTCTGCTGCTCGCCCCGGTAGGCTTCCTACCTCCCGACGACCCGCGGATCGTCGGGACGGTCGAGGCGATCCAGAGAGAGCTGGTCGTCGACGGCTTCGTGCGCCGCTACGAGACCGAAGGCGACAACGTCGACGGCCTCGCCGGCGGAGAGGGCGCCTTCATGCTGACCACGTTCTGGCTCGCCGACAATCTGGCGCTCATCGGCCGGCGCGAGGAGGCGCAGAAGCTCTTCGACCGCCTGCGCGGGCTCTGCAACGATGTCGGCCTGCTCTCCGAGGAGTACGACCCCGTCGACGGCCGCATGCTGGGCAACTTCCCCCAGGCGTTCTCTCACCTGGGCCTCATCAACACGGCGGCCGGTCTGTCGACGGTGGGCCAAGCCACGGGTGCGGCGCCGGTGGGCCGCGTGGAGCGGGCCGACCGGGCGTGAGGGTGTCGCCGGCAGCCTGAAGGCGCGAGGCGACGTCCGTAGAACACGGGAGCATCATGAGCGACCAGGCCGACATGACGAGCACCTCCGGGCCGGCGCCGCCGGCAGGCGCTTCGACTCCCGACGGGCGCCTCTTGCCCACCAACCGCCTCGAAGCGTTCTCGGACGGCGTGTTCGCGATCGCCATCACCCTCCTCGTCCTCGAGCTGCACGTGCCGGCTCCGGACGAGCCGCTCGCCGCCGCCTTGACCAGCGAGTGGCCGGCGTACCTCGGCTACTTCGTGAGCTTCGCCTTCATCGGCGGCTCCTGGGTCGCGCACAACGACCTCACGCGTCTCATCAAGGCCGCCGACGCAGCCTTCCTGCGCCTGAACCTGCTGTTCCTCCTCTTCGTGTCCCTGCTGCCGTTCAGCACGAGCCTGATGGCGACCCACCTGGGTGACACGGGAGAACGGCTCGCCGTCGTGCTGTTCGGCCTCAATCTCACCTTGGCGGCACTCATGATCGACGTGCTCCTCGGCCACGCGGTCCGCACCGAGGGGCTCGCCGACGACGCGGTGGACGAGGAGGAGCTCCGGCAGTTCGAGAAGCAGCGCCGCGCGGCGTTGATCTCGCAGGCCGTCGCCACGGCCGGCGCGATGCTTCTGCCCAAGGTCGCCGTCGTGGCGTTCCTCGTGGTTTCCGTCGTGTTCCTCGTGGCACCGCTGTTGCGCGCCTACCGGAGGCGACGGCGCTCCTCGCGGGGGCGCTGACGGTGGCGCGCCCGGACGCCTGCAGCCCGGACGCCTGCAGGGCCCCGGTCGCGGCGCCGTCGACCCGCGGCGGTCACGAGGCTCGCCTCGGGAGCCGGTGGCCGCGGTGACCGACGGTCTCTTCCTCGGCCTCGACGTCGGTTCCTCGAGCACGAAGGGGGTCCTCGTCGACGGAGACGGCGGGCTGGTGGACAGCGCCCGGCTGCGGCACGGCATCTCGCGACCGCGCCCGGGCTGGGCCGAGCAGGACGCCGAGCGAGACTGGTGGGGGAGCGTTCTCGACGTGTGTCGCCTCCTGGTCGCAGGCCGCGCCCGGCGCGTGCGCGCCGTCGGGGTCAGCGCTCTCGGGCCGTGCCTGCTCCCCGCCGACGAGAACGGTCGTCCCTTGAGACCCGCCATCCTTTACGGCATCGACACGAGGGCGAGCGCCCAGGTCGAGCGGCTCACCGCCGAGCTCGGCGCCGCCGACATCCTGGCGCGCTGCGGGGCGCTGCTCTCGAGCCAGTCGGTCGGTCCCAAGATCCGCTGGCTTGTCGAGGAGGAGCCGCCGGTGTGGGCGGCGACCCGGCGCGTCTTCGGCGCCGGCTCCTATCTGATCGGCCGCCTCACCGGCGAGTACGTCCTCGACCACCACACTGCGAGCCACTGGGCGCCCCTCTACGACGTGCGCCGCAACGAATGGATCGAGGAGTGGGTCGCCGGCGTCGCCCCGGGGCTGCCGCTGCCGCGCCTCGTGTGGCCGCACGAGGAGTGCGGGAGGGTGAGTCGAGCGGCGGCGACCGCGACGGGGCTCGCCGAGGGCACCCCCGTGGCCGGCGGCACCATCGACTCGTGGGCGGAGGTGGCGGCCTCGGGGTTGCGCGGGCCCGGTCGGGGCCTGCTGGTCTACGGGACCAGCATGTTCCTCGCCGAGGTCGACAGCCCCGCGCGTCCCGATCCGCGGCTGTGGAACACCGTGGGCTTCGTGCCGGGGTCGCGCAACATCGCCGCCGGGGTCGCCTCGGCCGGGGCACTGACGGGGTGGCTGCGCGAGCTGAGCGGCGGGGCGCCCTACGACGAGCTGTACGAGGAGGCCGCCGGCGCCGGGCCCGGCGCCGGCGGCCTTCTCGCCCTCCCCTACTTCGCCGGCGAACGCACGCCCTTCTTCGACCCCGACCTGCGCGGCGCCGTCTTCGGCCTGACGGCCGCGCACCGCCGCGGGCACGTGTTCCGCGCGCTGCTCGAGGCCTC
>JAZBOM010000528.1:0-2005 GCA_036351205.1 Thermoleophilia bacterium
CGGGGTCCTCGTCGCGGTCGCCGTGCGCCTCTCGGAGTCCGCCTTCGGGCACATGCCGGAGTGGGGGGTGCCTCTCGTCTACCTCGGCATCGGCGGCCTCTGCGCCTTCATGCTGGCCATCGGGAACGTCCTCGCCATCATGGGAGCGATCACCGTCGCCCTCGCCCTCACTCTCCTCGTCCTCATGCGCACGCTGCCCATCGTGGCCCCGCTGGTCGTCGACGCCCTGCTGCGTCCGTTCCGCCGCCGGACGGTCCGCGAGCGCGCGACCCGCGCAGGGCGGCGCTGACGTCACCGTGCGAGTGACGTGATGCGGTCGCGCAATCTCGCCCTCCTGCTCGCCGGTGTGACCGTGGCCCTTGTCACCCTGTTCGTCTCGTGGCGCTTCGGCGTCGTCTTCTTCCTGCTTCCGCTGTTCTTTGTCTGGTCGTGGGGCGGCGGCGAACGCGACGAGGGCGGAGGTACCCACGTTGAACGTTCCGCCGGCCCGGCGCGCGAGGGCGAAGACGATGGGCCCGGGCACGGCGCGGACGCAGCCGAGCGCGGGGACGAGCGCGGCCTCGACGGCGAGGGGATCTGACACCGTGGCCATGCTCCCCCCGAAGGACCGCGAGCAACGCGCCAGCGAGCAGATCCGCACGGCGCGCGTGCGCCGCACCCCGGCCGGCTTCGCCGTCACCCTGACCGCCCTCGCCATCCTGTTCGTCGTCTTCTACGCCTTCGTCCTCAAGCCGCCGCCGTCGGTGACGACGCCGGCCCTCGCGAGCGCCACCGGTCGCTTCGTCTCCACCGAGCAGCAGGTACGCGACGGCATCGCGGTGAGCACCACCACGAGAGGGTCCTTCGTGCTCTCCGGCGACGGCGATGCGGCGGTCGAGGCGGTGGTCGTGAACGACGGCCTCAACTTCGAGAGCGCCGGCGATCATCGCTGGGCGTACGACGCCGCAGCACGCCAGGAGCTGCACGTGTTCAAGCCCACCGAAGGGCGGCCGCGCGCCACCCTCGTCACCGACCAGTGGCCGCCGCGCTGGCGCGTCGGCGGCCCGACGCCTGTCGATTTCCAGGGCGACGCCGCCATCGTGCGCTCGGCCGTCGAGGACGGCGACAGGACGATCGGGATCAAGCCGGTCCTCTACCTCGACCGGGAGGCGTGGCGCGCCTCCTGGCGGAGCGGCGCATGGCAGAAGGACCTCATCGTCGACCGCGAGACCGGGCTCGTCGTCTGGTACAGCCTGGAGGGCACGGACGGGGACGGCGGCGACGTCGAGTATCGCGTCGAGGGGCTTCGGCTCGACGAGCCGGCGCCGGCCGGCGCGTTCGACACGACGCCGCCGGCCGGCGTGCGGGTGGAGAGGTCCGCGTCGGGCGACCCCCAGATCGTCGGCGGCCTCGACGAGGCCGCCGAGCGCGTCGGGGTCGCCCTCCCCTCCTCTACCCTCGATCCCGACGGGTACGAGCTCGTCGCCGTCGGCGTGACGCAGATCGCGACCGCGCCGGCCGTGTGGGTCGCGCCGCGGGCGAGCGGGCGGGCGGAGGGCCCCTACCCGGGCGAAGCCGCCCCCAACGCCGCCGTGCTCCTCTACGCCAAGGGTCTCTCGTCGTACACGATCGAGATCGTCACCGGGCGGCGGCGCACGACGCCGATCGACCCCGGCTGGAACGATCTCTTCGGCCATCTGACCGTCGATCTGCAGTATGGGGTCTTCGCCGGCAGGACGGCGCAGACGTGGTACGGCGACGGCCCCGCCGCCGTCGTGTGGAACGATGACTACGTCGTGCGCGTCTCCGGCGGCCTCACGCGCACCGAGGCGATCTCGATCCTCGAGGGGCTCGAGCTCTAGTCATCTGGCCCGGCCCCGGGTCAGCCCAGCAGCCCCTCGATGATCAGGTCGGTCGCCTTCTCCTCGTCGAGTCCGCGGCTCATCAGCGTCTACAGCTGCTTCGAGTCGACGCTGCCGATCGCGGCCTCGTGGGTGATGTGCGCCTTGGGGTGGTTGACTTCGAC
>JAZBOM010000529.1:0-8234 GCA_036351205.1 Thermoleophilia bacterium
CGGCCGCCGGCCCGCCGCCTTGTCGCCTGCCAGTCGCCTGCCGCCGCGGCCGGCCGGCCCGTCGCCAGTCGCTCACCCGGGGCTGCCGCGAGCGGGCCGGGCTTCGCCCGCCTACTCCTCCTGGGCGAGGCGGCGCAGCTTCTCGAAGCTGAGGATCTCGATGAGCTCGTGGTCGCCGCTCAGGCGCAGCACCTCGCCGCGCTTGAGGCGGTCGAAGGTGCGACTCAGCGTCTCGGGCACCGTGCCGAGGCGCGCGGCGAGTTCGCGCTTGGTGGTCGACAAGCGGACCACGCGCGGCCCCTCGTCGCCGGGCGCGGCGACCGCCGGCTCGAGCTGTTCGTCGGCGAGCTCGAGCAGGTAGCGCGCGAGGCGCGCCGGCACCGGCAGCAGGAGCTCTTCGACGCGGCGATTGAGGAGGACGAGCAGCCGCGCCATCGCGGCGAGCAGGTCGACGGCGATCTCGGGGTACTCGACACAGACGGCGAGGAAGTCGTCGGTGCCGAAACGGAGCAGGCGGGTCGGTGCCATCGTCTCGGCGCTCGACGGGTAGGTCTCATGGAAGAGGACGGACTCGCCGAAGGTGTCGCCCGGCTCGACGTGCCGCAGGGTCGCCGTGCGCCCGTCCCGGAACGCCTTGTAGACCTTGACGCGTCCCTCGGCGAGCAGGAAGAAGGCCTCGGCGGCGTCGCCCTGCGTGAAGACCGAATGCCCGTGCGGCAGCTCGCGCGGTGTCGCGATCAGGGCGATGCGCGCGAGCGTCTCCTCGGGCAGGCTGCCGAAGAGGCTCGCGGCGCGCAGGTCGTCGAGCGCCGTCACGGGCGTCGCCTGACGACGATGGCCGAGACGCCCTCGACCGGGCACTTCGTCTCGCAGATGCCGCAGCCGATGCAGAGGTCGCCGACGACCTTGGGGCGCGCGACGCGCTCGACGAGCCCGTCCTGGGTGAGCCCGTCACCTTCCCCGAGACCTTGCCCCTGCCCCTGGCCTTGACCCAAGCCGAGACCACCCCCGCCCCCGCGGCCTTGCCCGGTGAGCCTGATCGCCTTGTCCGGCACGGGGCACATCTCCTGGCAGACGATGCAGGGCGTGTTCTCGGCCCACGGCAGGCAGCGGGTCTGGTCGATGACGGCGAGGCCGATCACCTGCCGTCGCTTCTCGTCGAGCGGCAGCGGCGGGATCGCGCCGGAGGGGCACACCTGGCCGCAGGCGGCACAACCGTGGTCGCAGTAGCCGATGCGCGGCACGAGGACGGGGGTCCAGAAGCCCTCGATGCCGGCCTGCCCCAGGGTGGGCTGCAGCCCCGACGTGGGGCAGGCCTTCATGCACTCGCTGCAGCGCAGGCAGCGCGAGAGGAAGGCGGCCTCGTCTTGGGCGCCCGGCGGCCGCAGCAGGCGCGTGTCGGCCGCGGCGGGGCGCACGCCGACGGCGAGGAGGGCGCCGGCGGCGAGGCCGCCGGCGCCCGCCGCGAGCAGCGTGCGCCGCCCCGGGTCGTACGCGCGCCACGGGCCGGCAGGCACGTCCCTGCCGATGCCCATGACCCCGGCGCTGGGGCAGGCGACCAGACAGTCGAGGCACATCGTGCACTCCGAGCTGGTCACGCGCGCCCCGCCCGCGTCGGGCAGGTCGATGGCGCCGAGCCGGCACGAGTCGGCGCACGGGCCGCAGCGTGAGCAGCCGGCGCCGACCAGCGGCCGCAGCACCTGCACCTTGGCGATGAGCCCGAGCAGGGCGCCGAGGGGGCAGAGGTAGCGACACCAGAAGCGGTCGGCGAGCAGGTTGAGGGCGACGACGGCGAGGAAGACGAGCAGGATGACGAGCGACTGCTGGAAGCGCGGCGGCGTGACCGGCAGCACGCTGCCGCGGAAGGTCGTGTCCACCCAGTCGACCACCGGGTCGAGCGCGGGCCACTGCAGGGCCAGCCGTTGCGCCTCGGTGACGAGGTAGTCGAAGGCCGGCAGCAGGGAGGCCGTCGCCGTGCGCGTGAGGATCGTGATCGGGTCGAGCACGAGGAGCGTGAGCACGCCGAACGCCGCCATGCCGGCGATCGCCAGCAGCAGCACGTACTTCGTGACCCGGAGGCGCGGCGGGACGCGGGCCTCGAGGCGCCGCGCCGTGCCGAAGCGGAACCAGCCGAGGAGCGTGCCGAGGGGGCAGAACCACCCGCACCAGACACGGCCGACCACGATGGTGACGGCGACCGTGACGAGCGCCCAGGCGAGGCGCTCGAGCCACTCGCGCGCGGCGACCATGGTGGCGAGCGCGGTGAGCGGGTCCAAACGGAAGAAGAGGTCGGTCCAGGGCAGCGGGTCGCGCCGCTGCAGGCCGCTGAAGAGCAGGACGATGAACAGGGCGAGGGCGGCGACCTGGACGGCGCGGCGCAGCAGGCGGAGTCTCCGCCACGTCGTGTCGCCGCGCCTCCGGCCCTCGCCCATCGCCTCACCCCGTCCCGGCCGCCACGCCGCCGCGCCGATCGTGCGGCGCGGGCCGAGGCGGCCCCTCGGTGAGCCTCATGGTAGTGGCAAGCCGTGGCCCGCGCACCCTGCGGTGCGCCGCAGAGCGACGGTCAGACGAGCATGGCGCGCAGCGCTTCCGCCGCGGCGCGGGCCTGCGTCCCGGCCTTCATGAAGGCGCGCGCGTGGTCTCCCAAGGCCTTTCCGGCGTAGGTGACGAACGCTTCGTGGCAGTCGGCGATGGTGTCCTCGACCGCCGCCATCTGCTCTCCGGCGGCCGGCCAGGTCACCGCCGGCTCGCCGCCGAGGATGGCGGCGTACGGCGAGCCGTCGAAGCCGCGCAGCGGCTCGAGCGACCACTCGTCGATCTGTCCGCGGAGCGTCGTCAGCTTCTCCACACGATCGTCGTGCGCGCAGAGGAGCTCCTCGAGCTTCGCCTGCCACGTGGGATCGGGCGCGATCACCCCGGCGGCGGCGGCGAAGTCGGCGCCGGCGCGCTCGGCCTCGAGCGCGAAGCGGAAGGCCGAACCGAAATTCACGATGCTGGGGAAGTCGCGTGCCACGGTGGTCTCCTTTGTCCTGTCCGTCAGGCTGGACCTGCCGCCCCGCGCACTGCCGCGGGGCCGGCCGGTGGGGCGTCTGGGGCACTCTACCCGCGAGGCCCCCTGAGCCCACACGTGCCGGCCGCCCCGGTCATGCGACACACACGGCGCCACCCGCCACCCGCCACCTACCGCGCCGCGCGGCTCGGTCCGTCCGCCGCGTCCCTCGCCTCGAGGCCGTGCCCGCAGCGTTCGGTGGCGCGGGGCCGCGGCCGGGTGTCGGACGAGAGAGGGCGGAGCCTGACGGCCCCGCTGGAGGCGCGTGAGCGGCGAAGGGCCCCGGCCGGCGTCCTGCCGGGGCCCTTCGCTCAGGCTGCAGGGCGGGCCGGCCAGGCGGCGGGCTCGCCCTGCGATCCTTCAGCTCGCGGCCAGCTCCTTCAACTGCTCGATCCGCTGGTTCTTCTTCTTCGCCACCATGAGGAACGCGTGCGGCACGTCGTGCATCACGCCTTTGGACTGCTCGGCCGCCTCCTGGTAGTAGGCGACGAGGGTCTCCTCGTTCTTGACGGCCTTGGCCACGGCGCCTGCGAGGTCGACGTCGGCGCCGACTTCGACGTCGAGGACGTAGTCGTCCGGCTCGAGGCTCCTGAAGGCGTAGCAGCCCTCGATGCCGTCGGTGATGACACCGTAGTACGTGCGCTGGACGTTCTTGACGAACTTCGCGTTCGCCGCCGCGTAGCCACCGAACGTCTCGGCGTGGTCGGGAAAGCGCTTCGCCAGCTCCTCGTAGTACGCGGCCGTCGCCTCTTCCATCTCGCGGGCGAAGGAGATGCCTTCTGAAGCTGTGTGGAGTGTCATAGACAGCTCATCCCCTCTGTCAGAACCAACGCTGGATGACGACCTTGGTGTCCGTGAAGAAACGGATCGCATCCTTGCCCTGCGTGTGCAGCGTGCCGAAGAACGAGTCCTTCAGACCGCCGAAGGGGAAGAACGCCATCGCCGCGGTGATGCCGATGTTGATGCCGACGTTGCCGCTGACCACGTTGTACTGGAAGTAGCGGGCGCTCGCGCCGTTCTGCGTGAAGACCGAGTGGCCGTTGGCGAACGGGTTGGCGTTGGTGATCGCGATCGCCTCGTCGAGGTCCTTGGCGCGCATGATGCTCATGACCGGGCCGAAGATCTCCTCCGAGCCGACGCGGGAGTCGGGGCGCACGTTCTTGAGGATGGTCGGGCCCACGAAGCAGTTGTCGGGGTAGCCGTCATGGACGGTGAAGTCGCGCCCGTCAAGGACGATCTCCGCGCCCTCCTCGAGGCCGATGTCGATGTACTTGAGGACGTTCTGCTTCTTGGCCTCGTCCCGCAGGGGTCCCATCTGGACGGACTCGTCGAGCCCGTAGCCGATCTTGATGCCCCTGACCTTGTCGACGACCCTGGCGACGAAGTCGTTGTAGAACTTGTCGTCCTCGCCGACGATGACCGCGTTGGCGGCCGCGAGGCAGCGCTGGCCGGCGTTGCCGAAGAACGAGGTCATCATGCCGGAGACCGTGTTCTCGACGTCGCAGTCCGGCAGGATCGTCATGAAATTCTTGGCGCCGCACTGGGCGATGACCCGCTTGCCGGTCTCGCCACAGCGCTTGTAGATGACGTCACGACCGACAGGCGTCGAGCCGACGAAGGTGATGCCCTGGATGTCCGGGTGCTCGAGCATCCCGTTGACCACCGTGCGACCGCCGTGGACCATGTTCCAGACACCCGGCGGGAACCCGGCCTCTTCGGCCAGCTCGCAGAGGAAGGTCTGGCTGTTCGGCACCTCGCTCGAGGGCTTGAGGACGACCGTGTTGCCCGTGGCGACCGCGTAGGGGATGGACCAGAGCGGGATCATCCAGGGGAAGTTGAAGGGGCCGATGACGCCGAACACGCCCAGGGGCGTCGGCATGCACCACTCGTCGATGCCGCGGGCGACGTCCTCGGAGATGTAGCCCTGCATCAGGGTCGGGATGCCGCAGGCGACCTCGACGTTCTCGATGCCGCGCCGCGACTCGCCGCGCGACTCGTCGATGCACTTGCCGTGCTCCTGCGTCTGGATGCGGCTCGCCTTCTCGAAGTTCTCCTCGAGGAGCGCCTTCAGGTTGAAGAGCAGGCGCGAGCGCGCGAGCGGCGTGGTGCGGCGCCAATCGTGGTAGGCCTCCTGGGCCGCCTGCACGGCGGAGTCGATCTCCTCCTTCGTCGAGATCGGCACCTTGGCGATCGTCTTCATGGTGGCCGGGTTCACGACGTCGACGATCTCGCCCTTGGACTCGACCCAGTCGCCGTCGATGTAGTTCTTGAGGACCCTTACTTCCTTGATCGGTTCATCGAGGACTGCCATCTATGTTCCTCCCGTCTTCGCTCTGTGTGGATGAACAGACAGGCGTGGTCTCGACGTCGCGCACGGATGACGGGAGCCTGGGCTCGGTCCTCCGGCGAGGGACGGACGGTCGAGACGCGGATCCGTGTGTCATGCTCTCCGTGCGCCCGGCGCTCCGGCCCGGGCAACGCACGTGGTTACCACCCCCCACCGGGACTCAGGTTCGCAGGAGTATCGCCGGAGCCTGGACTGCGGCTTCGGCGCAGCGCGGGCGCTCCGGGCGGAGCGCAGCGGGCAAGCGGTGTACGTGTGGTCTCACCGCGGATGCGGATCCTCCCCTCGTGCCACCTCGCATGGGCATGGCGTCGTCCTCAGCATATGCCCGTTTCTACGGTGATGCGATGCCGCACGGCCGGGTGCGGACCGTGCTGCGTACCGTGTCGGCCCCGGCACGTGGGGGAGTCGGTCGACGCGGGCGGGGCGGCCGGGACGGTACGCATCGCCGGAGTCGCCCGGCGCATGGACGGCGGGGCTGTGCCGCCATCAAGAAGGGGAGGGCGGGGCCATGAGGCCCCGCCCTCCCCTGACGTCGTGTGAGGAGCGCTTACGCGCGGGTCACCACTGCTTGTTGACGGTGCCCTCCCACGTGCCGACCTTCTTCTCCTTCTTCTCCGCCTCGGTGAACCAGCGCGACGTGACGCACTTGCTCTCGGTGAAGAAGCGGATGCCGTCGAGGCCGAACACGTGGCTCTCGCCGAAGAACGAGTCCTTGTGGCCGGCGAACGGGAAGAAGCTCACCGGCACCGGGATGCCGACGTTGATGCCGACCATGCCGGCATGCGTACGACGGGCGAACTCGCGCGAGTAGTAGCCGCTCTCGGTGAAGACGCAGGAGCCGTTGGCGAAGCGGCTGTTGTTCATGAGGGTGATGCCCTCTTCGAAGTCGTCGACCCTCTTGACGGAGCAGACCGGGCCGAAGATCTCCTCGCGACCGATCTCCATGTCCTCGGTCACGTGGTCGAAGATGGTGGCGCCCACGAAGTGGCCGTTCTCGAAGCCGGGGACGACCGTGTCGCGGCCGTCGAGCAGCAGCTCGGCGCCCTCTGCGACGCCCTTGTCGATCCAGCCCTTGACGAAGGCCTGGTGCTCGGCGCTGACGACCGGACCGAGCTCGGTCTTGGGGTCGTAGGAGCAGCCGATGACGCGCTGCTTGGCGTACTTCAGCATGTAGCTGACGAACTCGTCGGCGACCTTGTTCTCGACGACGATCACGGGCAGGGCCATGCAGCGCATGCCGGCGCAGCCGAAGGTCGAGTTGATGATGCCGGCGGCGGCGCGCTCGAGCGAGGCGTCGGCGAGCACGAGGCCGTGGTTCTTGGCCTCGGTCTGGGCCTGGACACGCTTGCCGTGGGCGGCGGCCGTCGAGTAGACGTGGAGGCCGACCTTGGTCGAGCCGACGAAGCTCACGCCGCGCACCAGCGGGTGGGTCATCATGAGCTCGGCCTCGTTGCGCGAACAGGTGACGGCGTTGACGACGCCCGCGGGCAGGCCGGCCTCGTAGAGGAGTTCGAGCAGGCGCATGCCGGTCGTCGGCACCATGCTGGCGAGCTTGAGCACCAGAGTGTTGCCGGTGACGATGCACAGCGGCAGCATCCACCCGAAGGGGATCATGCCGGGGAAGTTGAACGGGGCGATGCCGGCGAAGACGCCGAGCGGCTCGCGGTAGCTCACGGTGTCGTGCCCGGTGGACACGTTCATGAGCGACTCGCCCTTCATGGTCATCGGGGCCGAGACCGCGACCTCGCAACCCTCGATGATCTTGACGATCTCGCCGCGCGCCTCGTCGAGGTTCTTGCCGAGCTCGCGCGAGCACAGGTAGGTGAGCTCCTCCGCGTTGTCGCCGAGCAGCTGCTTCCACCTTAAGATGACCTGGGTGCGCTTCTGGATCGGCAGGCGCGACCAGCTCTCGAACGCCCACTGCGCGTTCTGGATGGCCTCCTCGACCTCTTCCTTGGTGCAGCACGGGGCTTCGGCGAACACCTCGCCGGTGCTCGAGTCGGTGACCGGCATGTACTTGTCGGTCTTCGATGTGAGCCACTCACCGTTGACGCAATACTGCAGGGTCCTGACTTCAGTCTCGACTGTCGCCATCTCTATCCTCTCGTATCGTCACCCCTCGCGCGCTTGGGGCGCCGCGGGGGGCAGACTCGCTCCTACCACCAGACAGGCATCGCCTCGACGTGTCGTTCGGGAGCCCCGCATCGAGCCGGCGGGCGGCCGATGGACAGGTCGCGGCGTGGGTCAGCGTGTCTCATGCGTCCGTGCGCCGGGCGTCGTCGGCCCGACCCCGAACGTCGTTACCACCTCCCGCCGGGACTCGGTTTCGGAGGAGCACTACGAGAGCCTTGACTCCACTATGCGCAACACGGGCGCTCCGGGCGGAGCGCCGCAGTCGCGTAGTGTACGTGTGGAAGAGCCTCGCGTAAAGCCGACTTGGGCCGAATTGCTGGTAGTTCGTGGCATTTGCTCACTATAGCCGCGAGAATCGCAGCCGTCCTGCCGCCGGGTCACGGTGCTGATGTTTTGGACGGCGATGTTACTTCAAAGCGGCGAATGCGGGCGCGGACGGGCAGGCGCGGCCGGGGCAGCCGGGCCGCCGTCGCGGCTTGGCGCCGGCCGATGCGCCTCCGGTCAGCTGTACTTCACCCGCGGGTCGAGCCAGGTGTAGGCGATGTCGACCACGAGGTTCGAGACCGTCACGAGCACCGCGGCGAAGAGGACCGTCCCCATGATGAGCGGCGTGTCCTGGGTCTGGATCGCGTTCCACGCCTGCCAGCCGATGCCCGGGATGCCGAAGACGACCTCGATGACGAGCACGCCGCCGAGGAACCACCC
>JAZBOM010000530.1:0-2733 GCA_036351205.1 Thermoleophilia bacterium
CGGGACGCCGCAAGGGTGTCGCGGCGCGCCGTGACGGTGCCGCCGGGACGCCGCAAGGGTGTCGCGGCGCGCCGTGACGATGCCGCCGGGACGCCGCAAAGGTGTCGCAGGGCTCCGTGACGAGAGGGCACCGGCTCCGCCGCGAGCGACCCCGGCCTCGCAAAGGCCGTCTCAGCGACCGACTCTCACCCTGAACTCGAGGGTGAGAGTCGGTTCGCGACCGTCTCCTTCAGAAGCACTCCGGCGCGTCACGGACCGCCTGCTCCAGCAGGAGGCGGGCGTTCTCCTTCGTCACGTGCGAACCGTCGTAGAAGTAGCGCGCCTTGCCCCCGAAACTCTCGATCTCGGTGTAGTCGAGGACGCGCAGCTCGTGCTCGTCCTCGAGACCGTGCAGGTAGGCGAGCAGGGCGTCGTTCTTCGCCTGCCAGCCGACCTCCCTGAACGCCGCGAGGGCGACGGGGTGCTGCGGCATGAGGACGATCGCCGGGGTCACGCCGTGGTCGTTGTAGAGGCGCAGGAGCTTCTCGAAGTAGCGCCGCGAACGTGCTTGCTCGCCCAGCGGCGCCGCCGCCTTCGGCACCAGCCGATCGAGATAGGTCTCGAGGGCACGCTCCTGCGTGCGGCCGCGCTCGAGACGCTGGTCGTAGCTGTTGTACAGGAGGCATCCGCGGGGGCTGTAGTGGTTGTTCTCGGGGATGCCGTCCGGCTTGGGCGTGCCGAGCTCCGCCTTCTGTTCGGCCACGAAGTCGTCCGGGAACCAGCGCGCGAAGCGCTCGTCGTAGAGGATGCCCGGGTGCATGACGGCATCGTTGAAGGTGGTCACCTGAACGGCGTAGAACAGACGCAGCTTCACGTCGGGGGCCATCGCGAAGAGGGTCTCGGACATCGCATAGGCGTCCTCAGGGCGGTTGTTCTGCACGGCGAAGTTGAAGGCGCTGAGCCCCGTGAGCTCGCGGATGTAGGAGGGCTCGAAGCGCTGCGCCCGCGAGCCCCCCATCACGACGAGCTCCGGCGGCTCGTCCAGGGCCTCGACGAGGCCGAGCTTGTAGTTGCGGTCGTACTCCGGCGGCGGCCCGTCGGCGTTCAGAGCCCACGCCGGCGTCGCGCTGACGGCCGGGGCCGGGGCGACCGTCGCCGCGGGACTCGCGGTCGCGAGGGCCTGCGGCTGTGACCCGGCCGAGCCGCAGCCGGCGACCGCGACGGCCGCCGCGGCCAGGAGGGCGAAGGCCACCGCGGCGAACAGGCCGTAGGCCGCGCCGGTGAACGGGGCGCAGGCCGCGCCGGTGAACGGCAGGCGGCGGCTCACGCGGCACCCTCGTGAGGCGGGGACGGCCGCCGCAGGCGACGGCCGGCGACGGCGAGAGAGATCATGCAGAGGTCCATCGCCGCAAGATGGTATCACCGGCGACGCGAGCTTGATGCCGGTGTCGCCGTGCGTCAGGCTCCGCTCAGGGAACTGCCCGAGAAGACGGTCTGCTGCCGTGGCGCGGGCGGCGCCCTCGCCACGGCAGCCGGGAGGAGGAGCCATGTACACCTGCGCCGAGTGCACCCGCTGGGGGTGCGACAGCGGGGACGAGAGCGCCTACCCGGCCAACTGCCCGTCCCGCGACGCGGACCGCGACGGGCTCCTCGCCGCCTACGGCGAGGGAGAGGACCGCGAGATCGCCCGCACCGCCGCGCTGGTCGAGGCGCACGGCTACTGCCGCCTCACGCGCGTCGAGGAGATCATGGACTTCGCCCGGCGCAACGGCTTCACGCGCCTCGGCCTGGCCTTCTGCATCGGCCTGCAGCGCGAGGCCAAAGTGTTCGCCCGGGTGCTGCGTGCCAACGGCTTCGCCGTCGACTCGGTGGCCTGCAAGAACGCCAGCCTGCCCAAAGAGGAGCTCGGGCTCGCCGAAGAGGACAAGGTCTCGCCCGGCGAGTACGAGCCGACCTGCAACCCGATCGGCCAGGCGCAGGCCCTCGCCCGCGCGGGGACGGAGCTCAACGTGCTGCTCGGCCTGTGCGTGGGGCACGACAGCCTGTTCATGAAGCACTCGGTCGCGCCCGTCACCGTGCTCGCCGCGAAGGACCGCGTGCTCGGCCACAACCCGCTGGCCGCCATCTACCTCGCCGACGGCTACTACCACGAGCGCCTCTTCCCCGCCGGGGGCGACGCGGCGCCCGAGGGAGAGACCGGCGCCTGAGGGAGAGACCGGCGGCCGAAGGGGAGACCGGCGCCAGAGATCGGGCGCCGCGCGACGCCCGCCCCGGCCGCTGAGCGTCAGACGCCGAGCAGCGCCGGCAGGTCGGCGATCGAGTCGATCACGTGATCGGGGCGCCCCGAGGCGGCCGTCAGGGCCTCCTCGCGGAACTTGCCCGTGCGCACGAGGACGCCGGTGATGCCCAAACGCTGTGCCGCGAGGACGTCGCTCTCGACGGCGTCGCCGACCATCGCCACGCGCGCGGCGGGAAGACCGAGGGCACGCAGGCCGGCGCGGAAGGCCTCGGCTGCCGGCTTGCCCGTGACCACCGCCTCGCGCCCGGACGCGGCCTCGAGACCGAGCAGATAGGCGCCGGCGTCGAGGCACTCGCCCTCGTGCGTCATCCAGGAGAGGTTGCGGTGCATGGCGACGAGCTGCGCGCCGCCCAGCAGCGCGCGGTGGACGCGGTTGAAGGCGCCGAAGGCGAAGGACTCGTCGGCGCCGGAGACGAGGATCACCTCGGGGTCGTCGTCGAGGCCGACGAGTCGCA
>JAZBOM010000531.1:0-2798 GCA_036351205.1 Thermoleophilia bacterium
GGCGCCGCCGGGCGCCCCCCACTGAGAGTCGGTGTCGTGTCCGCACCGGCGCCCGACCCGGTCGCGCTGATCCGCACGCTCGGGCTCGAGGGCGCCGCACCGCTCGTGCTGCTCGACAGCGCCGGCGGCGGCGCCTCGCTCGCACGCCGGCACTACCTCGCCTGGGACCCCGTCTACCGGCTCACGGTCAAAGACGGGCGGGTGGCCTTCACACCGGGGCCCGCCGCCGCGCGGGCGGGCGACGACGTCGCCCGGCGGCTCGCGGCCGCCGGCCCCGAGATCGAGCGCCTCGCGCCGTTCGCCGCCGTCCGCGCTGCAGCGCGCCTCGCCGTCGAGCTCACCTTCGCCGCCGACCTCGAGCACGTGATGAGCGACACGGTCGGGGGCGCCGGACCCCCCAGCGGCGAGGCCGGCGGCGGCGCATCGCCCGACGGCCTCCCCGAGCTCACCGCCCTCGTCGGCCTCGTCTCGTACGACGCGGCCCGCTACCTCGAGCGTCTCCCCGACTCCAACCGCGACGACCTCGGGCTGCCCGACATCGACCTCTTCCTCCCCGGCGTCCTGCTCCGTCACGAGCTCGACGCCGGCACGGCGGTGGTCGTCGAGCGGTGGCCGGCGGAGCCCGCCTGGGCCGACCGTGTCGTCGCCGCCCTCGCCGCCGGCGCGGCGTCCCCCGCCCCGGTCCACGGCGACGACCTGCCGGTCTTCGACTCCAACTTCAGCCGCCGCGACTACCAGGCCGTGGTCGCCCGCACCCGCGAGTACGTGTTCGCCGGCGACATCTTCCAGGCCAACGTCTCGCAGCGCCTCGACGTCTGCTACACGCTCCCCAGCCTGCACCTCTACGCGACGCTGCGCGCAGTCAACCCTTCACCGTTCGCGGGCTACCTCCACATGGGCGACTACGAGCTCATCTCCTCGTCGCCCGAGCGCCTCGTCGCCCTGCGGCCCGACTGCTGGGCCGAGACGCGGCCGATCGCCGGCACGCGGCCGCGCGGGGGCACGACCGGAGAGCACAGCCAGCAGGCGGCGGCCGGGGGGGTCATCGGCGTCGCCCCCGGCCGCGAAGACGACGAGCTCGCCGGCGAGCTCAACCTCGACCCCAAGGAGCGTGCCGAGCACGTCATGCTCGTCGACCTCGAGCGCAACGACCTGGGCAAGGTCTGCGAGTACGGCACGGTGCGCGTCTCCGAGCTGATGGTCAACGAGTACTACTCGCACGTCATCCACATCGTCAGCAACGTGCGCGGGCGGCTGCGGCCGGAGAAGGACGGCGTCGACCTGCTGGCGGCGATGTTCCCCGGCGGCACCATCACCGGCTGTCCCAAGGTCCGCTGCATGGAGATCATCGACGAGCTCGAGACGGTCCGCCGCGGGCCGTACACGGGGTCGTTCGGCTGGCTCGCCCTCGACGCCCTCGACATGAACATCATCATCCGCACCCTGGTGCGTGTCGGCGACCGCCTCTACCTGCAGGTGGGCGGCGGCATCGTCGCCGACTCGGTCCCCGGCAACGAGTACTTCGAGACCCTCCACAAAGCGACCGGCATGCTGCGCGCGGTAGCCGCCAGCATCGCCGAGCGGCCCGGGCCGGGACCGGCCTGAGCGGGGCCGGTCCTCGGGGCACCGGCGGCCGCAGCGGCGGAGCCGGGCGACGGCCACCGGGGCCCCGCGTCGCCGCGACCGCCCGGGGTGAGCCGCACCCGACGACGCGATAGACTCCGGCCATGACCAACGTGATGCTCAACGGCGTGCTGACCGAGGCCGGCGAGGCCGTGATCACCGCGCGCGACCGCGGCTTCACGCACGGGCTCGGCCTCTACGAGACGCTGAAGCTCGTCGAGGGCGCCCCAGTCTTCTTCGAGGAGCACGCCGACCGGCTCGAACAAGGCGTCGCCGAGCTCGGCCTCGAGCCGCGCTTCGGCCGCGCCGAACTGGCCGCGCAGATCTGCCGCCTGGCGGCGGCCAACGGCGCACCCAACGCCTGCCGCGTGCTGCTCACAGCCGGGCCCCCGGAGGGCCAGCCGACACTCCTCGTCGAGGCCGACCTGCGGCGCTTCGCCGCGCCCCCGCTCGACGTCATCACCTTCGAAGGGGTGCGGGTCAGCGCCCAGCTCAAGGCGATGACCGTGATGCAGTCGTACCTCGCCCAACGCGCCGCCCAGCAGGCCGGCGTGCACGACGCGATCCTCGTCGACGAGCAGGGCCGCATCTTCGAGGGCGCGACCTCGAACATGTTCCTCGTCCGCGGCGGCGGTCTCGTCACGCCGCCCGCCGAAGGCGCGATCCTGCCCGGCGTGCTGCGCGCCAGGATCGAGGAGCTGGCGACCGCCGACGGCGTCCCCGTGGTCGAGGCCTACGCCCGCGTGGCCGAGTTGCGGCCCGACGACGGCATGCTGCTCACGAGCAGCGTGCGCGGCATCGTCGCGGTCGGCAGGGTCGACGACCGCGTGCTGCGCGTCGACGGAGGTCTGGTCGAGCGCTTGCAGGCGCTCCTGGGCGCCGCCGAGGCGGCGAGCGTCGCAGCCTTCCGCCGGCGGTACCCCGAGGCGGCGACCGTCCTGTAGCCCCTCGCGCGACGCGCTCGGCCTGCGCGAGCTCCGCTCCAGAAGCGATCAGGCGACCACGAGGTCGCCCCTGCATCGCGAGGCCGGCTCGCGGCCCGCCTGACGCGGCGCGTTTCTCCGGCGGCCCGCCGGGAACGTGTGCCTCATGAGACGCCCGTCGACCTTGATGCTCGCAGCCCTGATCGCCGCCGTTGTCGTCGTGGCTCTCGCCGCGCTTGCGCTGTGGCCGAC
>JAZBOM010000532.1:0-2759 GCA_036351205.1 Thermoleophilia bacterium
GCTGCTCAGGGCAAGGAGTTGCCAGCGCCGGCGCCGGAGGTCGTCGAAGGTCTCGGGCCGGGACAGGTTCACCGGGAGAGTCTAGCGCGGGGACGGCGCGGCAGCAGCCGCAGGGGCCGCGCCTCTGGCGAGGATGGGCGGCGGGGCCGGCGTGCCGGCCCCGCCGCCCCGTACGTGGACGCGAGGGCGGCGCGCCTCGGCGCGCCGCCCTCGCGTCATCCGGCGGTCACTCGCCCGGGCACGCGGTCAGCCGCTCCCGGGCGCCGCCACTCACGCGGTCGTTCAGTCCATCAGCACCGGGAAGAACACCTGCCACGCCAGCGCCGACTTCGCCGTCGCGCTGAGCAGGATGTTCACCTTCTCCCCGAAGAGGTAGTCGCGCCACGGCCCGACCCGCTTGTACTGCAGCCACATGTTGAGCGCGAACACGTTGAAGAAGAGGAACAGGCTGACGATGATGCCGTACACGAACCCTGGCGGTGAGACTTCGTTGGCCGAACCGGGGGCCAGGACGTACAGCACCACGCCGATCCACGGGATGATCCCGGCGAAACAGCCGTAGAGGAACGGCAGCCACTTCCCGTTGCCCGGCGACTCGTACTTCTCCTGCAGGAGGCCGAAGAGGATCATGCTCGCGTTGACCCCGAAGATGGCGATCAGGGCCACCATCTCGGTGATGCCGGTCAGCATGGCGATGAGGACGATCATGATCGAGGAGCTGAAGAAGTACTCGATCCAGCGCCCGTAGTTGCGGCTCTGCACGAGGTTGCCGGTGTACCACCTGAAGGCGACGGTGCCGATGATCAGCAGGGCCGCCGCCGAGATGATGACGAATGAGAGCACTCCCCATCCGATCGGCAGGCCGAACACCTCGACCAGCTCCTGCGGGCTGCCGGGCGGCCCGGTCATGTACGTCGCGACGACGTCGATCGAGAAGTCCTTCATCAGGATGCCCATCACCACGGCCTGCGCGGCGAGGATCAGGCCGATGATGATGTTCCACCAGCGCAAGGCGGCGAGCCGCCCCTGGATCGTAGGATCTGCTGCCTCAGTCATCGCGTGACCCCCATGCTCTGAGATGCGACGCCCCTGCACGCCCCGGCACGTGCGGCGGGGAGCTGCCCGCCGGTACCTGGCGGCGCTGCCCGAGCGCCGTCTTCTTCACTTCGGGGCATACTTGCCCGGTCAAACAGCTTCCTATGCGCAGGCGCCCCGTCGCCGGCGCCGAACGTTGGTCCTGACGAGACCGGGACGAGACCGCGAGGAGAGGCGTGCCCGACAACGAGTCGAAGGGAAGGACTTCAGTGCCCGCCGGCGCCCCCGGCGCACCCGCCGCGACGCGACTCGCTGGGGCGATCTACGGGACCATCCTCGTCATGTCGGTGATCACCGCCAAGTCGGTGGCGGCGGAGCCCGACGCCGCAACGGCGCTCATCGCCGCTGTCGTCACGAGCGTGGTCTTCTGGGCCGCCCACGTCTACTCCGACGCGCTGGCGGCCCACATCCGCCTCGGGACGCGCCGCCCGGAGTGGCAGCGCCTGCGCGCGATCGCCGGCGAAGAGTGGCCGATGGTGCAGTCGGTGGTGCCGCCCGGCGCCTGCCTCGCCCTCGGCATCCTCGGCGTCGTCGCCGACGACACGGCGGTCCTCCTGGCGCTGGTCGCCGGCGTCGTCGCCCTCGCCGCCTGGGGCTCGGCCTCGGCGCGCCGCAGCGGGGCTTCACCCGCCGGCGTCGTGATCGCCGCGGGCGTCAACGTCGCCCTCGGACTCGTGGTCGTGGGGCTGAAGCTGCTCGTGCACTGAACCCGGAGCGCGAGGTCGAGCTGCGCGTGCGCTCAGCGGGCGGCGCGCCGGTCGCGCGGGACGGCCGCGCAGTAGGCGTCGAAGACGCGACCCGCGGCGCGGCGCGCGAGGCCCCGCGGCCGGCCCTCCTGCTGGCGACGGTCACCGGACTCCATGAGCCACGACATGGTCTGCACCATCGGCCAGCGCAGCGGCTCGGGCGGCACCAAGGTGAGCGGGGGGCCGACGACAGGCAGGTCTGCCCACTCGTCGTCGGCCTTGAGCACCAGCGAGGCGAGCGTCTTGCCGCCCAGCTTCGTCGGCGTGAGGCCGTGCCCGGAGAAGCCCAGTCCGGCGTGCAGGTTGCCGGAGGGCGCCGTAGAGAAGAAGGGCACGCCGGCGCGGGCGATGTCCATCGGCCCGCTCCAGGCGGCGTCGAAGCGCACGCCCTCGAGCTGCGGGAACAGCCAGAGCAGCTCGCCGGCGGCCACCTCGGCGAGGCGTTGCGAGGTGAGCGCGCGGCCTCCGATGCGGCTACCGTAGACCAGCCCCAGGCCGCCGCCTCCGATGGCGATGCGGTCGTCGTCGGTGCGGCGCAGGTAGAGGATCATCTCGCGTGAGTCGGCGACGCCGGTGTGCGTGGTCCACCCGATGCCGGCGAGACGCTCCGGGATCGGCTCGGTCACGACCATGTAGTCGACGGCGACGGCAAAGGCGCGGTTCCAGTGCGGATCGGCGGCCGCCCAGGCGCCGGTCGTCACGACGACGTGACCGGCGCGCACGCGGCCGCCCGGCGTGACGACCTCGGCCGGGTGGCCGGCGCGCAGCTCTCGCATCGGCGTGCCCTCGTGGATGCGCACGCCCCTCTCGAGCAGGACGCGCCGGAGCTCGCGTGCGAGCTTCGCCGGCTGGACCGTGGCGAGGTCGGGCGTGAAGACGCCGCCGCGGAACTGCGGCGAGTCGGCGACGCGCCGCGCC
>JAZBOM010000533.1:0-2362 GCA_036351205.1 Thermoleophilia bacterium
CGAGGAGCTCGAGACCTTCGCTCGCTTCGGCACGCGCCTCGACGAGGACACGCGTCGCCGGCTGGAGCACGGGCGCCGCGTCCGCGAGATCCTCAAGCAGGACGAAGGGGCGCCCATGACGGTCGCCGAGCAGGTCGCCGGCCACCGCGCGCAACGCGGGCAGCTGGCTCTTGCCGCCGACGCGGGACACGGACTTGCCGATGTCGATCGCCGGCAGCTGGCCGCGCTGGAAGAGCCGCGGCGAGAGGTAGATCTGCCCGTCGGTGATGGAGATCAGGTTCGTGGGGATGTAGGCGGAGATGTTCTGCGCCTGGGTCTCGATCACGGGGAGAGCCGTCAGGGAGCCGCCGCCCCGGTCGGAGCGCAGGTGCGTGGCGCGCTCGAGCAGCCGCGAGTGGATGAAGAAGATGTCTCCGGGATAGGCCTCGCGCCCGGGCGGGCGTCGCAGCAGCAGCGAGAGCTCGCGGTACGCCCGGGCGTGACGCGTGAGGTCGTCGAAGACGACGAGCACGTCACGCCCCTGCTCCACGAAGTGCTCCGCCATCGCCGTGGCCGCGTACGGCGCGACGAATTGCAGCCCCGGCGGGTCCTCGCCGCCGGCCACGACGACGATGCTGTGCTCCATGGCCTGCGCGTCGCGAAGGCGTGAGATGACCCGGGCGACGGAGGCGCCGCGCTGGCCGATGGAGCAGTAGATGCAGAGCACGTCGAAGCGGGTCTGATTGTCGATGGCGTCGACGGCGATCGCCGTCTTCCCCGTCTGGCGGTCGCCCAGGATCAGCTCGCGCTGACCGCGGCCGACGGGGATGGCCGCATCGATGGCCTTGATCCCCGTCTGCAGCGGTTCGTCGACCGGAGCGCGGTCGATGATCGCCGGCGCGGGCCGCTCGACGGGCAGCCGTCCCGACGCCTTCAGCGGCCCCCTGCCGTCCAGCGGGCGACCCAGGGCATCGACGACACGCCCGAGGAGCCCTTCCCCCACCGGCACGTCGATGGCCTCCCCGGTGCGCCGCGCCGGGGCGCCGATCTCGAGTTCCTCTTCACTGCCCAGCAGGATGACGCCGATCTGATCGAGCTGGAGGTCCGAGGCGAGGCCGTTGAGACCGTTGGGGAAGCGGATGAGCTCGTTGTCCTGCACCGTGGTGAAGCCGCGCACGCGGGCGACGCCGCTGCCGACCTCGATCACCGCTCCCACCTCGCGAAGCCGAAGCGACGGGCGGTGGCGACGCGTCGCCTCGTCCATCGTCGAGAACAGCGACGTCGCCACCGTCCGCAGATCGGAGCGCTGCTCGGTCACGATCCCGCGTCCTCCGCGGCCTCGGGCGACTGTCCGTCTTCGCCGCTGCCCCCGGCCGGCTCGGCCTCCTCGGCCGCCTCCCCGCTCTCCTCCGGCTCCTCCTCCTCGGCCTGCTCCCCCTCGTCGGCCTCCTCGTCGCCGTGCAGCCGCTCGGCGAGCACGTCGCGCACGTTGTGCTCGAGCCGGTCGAGGTAGTCGTCAAGCGTCCAGTCGACGGTCTGACTGCCGGCGCGCAACTCGATGCCGAAGGGCTGCGACGGCTCGTGCCGATACGCGACGTCCACGTCGGCGCCGAGCGTCTCGACGAGCGCCCGTGACAGGTCGTCCTGCTCGTCCGCGCTCAAGTCGAGACTCGTCTGCACCGTGAGCCCGCCGGCGTCCTCGGCCGCCGACGCCAGGCGCCGCCGGTCGTCCTCGTCGAGCTCCTCGAGATGCCTGACGAAGACGCGCGCCATGCGCGCCTCCAGGTCCTCGTCGGCCATGTCGCGCAGGGTCCGGCGCGCGAGCTCGAAGAACTCCCGCGCGACGCGCTGTCGCAGATCGCGCAGGAACTCACGCTCCTGGGTCTCGACCTGCTCCAGCCACTCGCGGCGCCGCGCGTCGGCGTCGTCCCTTGCCTCGCGGATCAGCTCCTTCTTCTTCTCCTGTGCCGTCTCTCGCGCCTCGGAGAGGATCGACTCCTTCTCCTCCTCCAGAGCGCCCCTGCGCTCCCGGTAGGTGCGCTTCTCCTCCTCCGCCTGCTCCTTGGCGTCGCGCGCCTCCTGGACCCGGTCGGCGATGCGCTTCTCACGGCGCTCCATCGCCTTCGTCACCGGTCCGTAGAGGAAGTGGTGCAGCAGCCAGACCAGGATGAGGAAGTTGACGATCTGGGCGATGACGGTGAGCCAGTCGATCTGCATACGACCAGTCCGCCTACGTCACCGCGTTCCAGAACGGGTTGGCGAAGATCAGGATCATGGAGACGACGAAGCAGTAGATCGCCGTCGACTCGATCATCGCGAGGCTGACGAACAGCGTCCGCGTGATGGTGTTCGCCTCGTCGGGCTGCTGGGCCACGGCCGCCAG
>JAZBOM010000534.1:0-2304 GCA_036351205.1 Thermoleophilia bacterium
CAGACCCCACGAGAGAGGCGGACAGCGGCACTGGCGAGGGCGCGCCGGGCGCCCGCGCCCGCGACGAGGAGCGCTCGGCGATCGTCGACGTCCCGCGGCCCGGGCACGCCGACCTCGGCGGCGCCCTGCTCTACGATCTCGACGACATCCGCGACGTGATCGAGCGCTCGAGCGCGCGCGAGACCGCCGCCCGCGTCGCCTGCGGCGCGGTGGCGCGCGCCCTCCTTGAGTCCCTCGGCTGCCGTGTCGGCAGCCACGTGGTCGCGATCGGGGGGGTGGAGGCTGAGGCGACCCTCGGGCTCGCCGACCTCGAGGGGGTCGACGCCGACGATGTCCGCTGCCTCGACGCCGCCGCGGCCGCCCGCATGCGGGCGGCGATCGACGCCGCCGCGGCCGCCGGCGACACGCTCGGCGGCGTCTTCGAGGTGTGCGCGTTCGGCTACCCCTTCGGTGTCGGCAGCTACGCGCAGGGCGACCTCCGCCTCGGCGCCCGTCTCGCCGGGGCGGTCATGAGTATCAACGCCATCAAGGGCGTCGAGATCGGCGCCGGCTTCGCCGCCGCCGCCCGGCGCGGCTCCGAGGTGCAGGACCCGATCGTCTGGGACGAGGAGACCGGCTACGGACGCGGCAGCAACCACGCCGGCGGTATCGACGGCGGCATCAGCACCGGTGAGACCATCGTCGTGCGCGCGGCGATGAAGCCGATCGCGACGCTTCGCGCGCCGCTGCCCACGGTGACCCTGGGGAGCCACGTGCGGGTCGAGTCGCGCTACGAGCGGTCCGACACCTGTGCGGTGCCCGCCGCCGCGCTCGTCGGCGAGGCCATGGTCGCGCTCACGCTCGCCGATGGCCTGCTCGAGCGCTTCGGCGGCGCGACCGTCGGCGACCTCGCCGTCGCCGTCGCCGCCTTCGACGAGCGTCTGCGGCGGCGCTGAGGGCGGCGTGCCCGGCGGCGATCAGAGCGGCACGACCGCCGGCGCCACGCAGGTCTCGTCCCTCGCCCTGGTCGGCTTCATGGGCGCCGGCAAGAGCGCCGTCGGGATGGGCGTGGCTCGTCGGCGCGGGCTGCCGTTCGTCGACAGCGACACCGTGATCGAGGAGCAGATGGGACCGATCGCCGAGATCTTCGCCGTCCATGGAGAGGCGCACTTCCGCGACGCCGAGCGCGACGTCTGCACGGCGCTCCTCGAACAGGCGCGCGCCGAGCCGATGGTCGTGAGCCTCGGCGGCGGCGCGGTGCTCAGCGGCGACGTGCGCGAGGCGCTGCACGGCGTCGCGCACGTCGCCTGGCTCACCGCGCCGCCCGACGTGCTCTGGGAACGCGTCGCGGCGGGGGGCGAGGCCGCCGTGCGGCCGCTCGCCCGCGACCGCGCCGCCTTCGCCGCGCTGCTCGCCGAGCGGGAACCGCTCTACCGCGAGGTCGCGACCGTGATCGTCGAGAACGGCGCCGGGCGCGCCGTGGACGAGGTCGTCGACGAGCTCGTGCGGCTGACCGAGCCGCGCGCCGCCGCGCGCCGCGAGGGCGACTGATGCGCCGCGCACGAGTCGTCCGCGGTCGGGAGGAGGCCTGATGCCGCGCCTGCACGTCGCCGCGCCCTCGCGCGCCTACGACGTCGTCGTCGAGCGCGGCGCCCTCGACGGGCTCGCCGCCGGGCTGACGGCGCTGGGGACGCGGGGCAAGGTCGTCGTCTGCAGCGACGCCAACGTGGCGCCGCTCTACCTCGAGCGCGTGAGCGCGGGGCTGACCGAGGCCGGCCTCTATGCCTCGCACCTCGTGATCCCGGCCGGCGAGGCACAGAAGACGCTGGCCCGGGTGGAGGAGGTCTACGGCGTGCTCTACGAGCGCGGCGTCGCCCGTGGAGACACGCTGCTTGCTCTCGGCGGGGGGGTGGTCGGCGACCTCTTCGGCTACGCCGCCGCGACCTACCTGCGCGGCCTGCGGCTGGTGCAGGCGCCGACGACCCTGCTCGCCCAGGTCGACGCCGCCGTCGGGGGCAAGACCGGCGTCGACTTCAGGGCGGGCAAGAACCACGTCGGCGCCTTCTACCAGCCGTGGCTCGTGGTCGCCGACCCCGAGACCCTGCGCACGCTGTCCGAGCGCGAGCTGCGAGGCGGCTCGGCGGAGGTCGCGAAGTACGGCCTGCTGGCCGGTGACGATTTGCTCGATGAGATCGAGGCTGCCGCGGGCGTCGGCGGCGCGCCGGGACCGGCGCCGGCGGGCGCGAGCGGCACGCCGGCAGGCGCGAGCGGCACGCCGGCACGCGCGAGCGGCACGCCGGCGGGCGCGAGCGGCACGCCGGCAGG
>JAZBOM010000535.1:0-2838 GCA_036351205.1 Thermoleophilia bacterium
CATGCCGCCGAGCGTGAACTGGTCGCCGTAGGAGACGGCGCCGACGAGCTTCGGGCCGGCGCCGGCGTCCACGTAGACCGGACTGCCGCTCATCCCCAGCGCGATGCCGCCGATGCGGTCGATCTCCGGCCCCGTCGCCTCGAAGAGGATCAGGCTGCCCCAGGCGTCCTCGACCAGGGCGTGCACCGTGACCGGGATCTCCTCCACGACGTAACCGCTCATCGCCGTCTTCATGTAGCCGTCGAGAGGCCCGCTCTCGAGGCGGGCGCGGAGATCGTCGAGCGCGAGGGTCTCCTCTGCCGGCGCGGCGGCCGCGGGGGCGACCGTCACGAGCATCACGAGGAGGAGGAAGAGGACGAGGCAGATCCCGCGCGCAGCCCTCCCGGTCCGCTGATGGTGCTGCATGTGCCCGCTCCTTCCCCGCGCCGTCCGACTCGTCGGGCGACTCCGATCCCCGGCCGACGCAGACGCCGGCCCAGAGGGCTGTGGATGCGATGGGGGGTCGGACGGTGCCGCGCCGCCCGGCGCACACGACCGGTATCGCCCTCGGCCGGCCCTCGTGACGAGGCGCCGTTCCTCGGAGCAGAAGGGGTCGCGGACGGGCGGCGGCCCACGACGCCCCATGCCGTCGGCCGCTCGGAGGGCCGGCCCATACGACCCTGCCGAGGCTCATATGCGCATCGGGCCGGGGGCCGTGTCAAACTCGGGCGCGCGTGGCGGCCCTTGCGCCCCGGGCGGCGTCCCTGTGCAATTGGGCGGTCCACCTTGGAGGCCGCATGCTCACCCTGTACCAGGTCGAATGGTGCCCGCATTGCCACCGCGTGCGGAAGGTCCTGACCGAGCTCGGTCTCACCTACATCGCCGTGAACGTGGCGGCGCGACAGGAGGAGCGCGCCGACGTCGTCGCCCTCACCGGAGCGCCGGCGGTCCCGGTGCTGCAGGACGGCGAGCGTGTCGTCGCGCCCTCGGGCGAGATCATCGACTACCTGCGGGCGACCTACCCGGAGCCCGAGGACGCCGGCGACCACCGCGCGAGGGGCGCCTACCGCAACGCGGTGCACACGTCGCTGGCCCCGCAGGCCGCGGCGGGGCGCCTGCGCGAGCTGCTCGAGGAGCAGGACTTCGCGGTACTGGCCGAGGTCCCCGGCGCAGCGATCTCGGCGCGCCTGCCGGGCGGCTACCTGCTGCTCTACGCGGCTGCCCCGACGGCGGCGGCGCTGGCCGTCGCGGCCGACCCCGGCACGCCGACGGCGGTGACCATCCCCTTCGCCATCACTCCGGAGGAGGACGGCAGCCTCGTCGCCGCGCCCGACCCGGTCGGCCCGGTGTGGGTGTACGGCGAGCCGCGGCTGCTCAAGCCGCTGGCGGCTCTTCGCGAGCGCATCGCCAAGGTCTTCGCCGGCTTCTGACCCTACTTCCAGCGGTAGGCGCGGAGGGCGCCCAAGGAGGCGGCCAACGCCACCGCGGCGAGGATCAGCAGCGCGGTCCAGTTCCACCCGAAGCCGAGCCACGCGTCCTGGATCGCGAGGACCGCGTGGCTCAGCGGCAGCCACTCGCCGATCGTCACCATCAGGCTCGTCATCACCTCGGTCGGCGGGCCGGTGCCCGAGACGAAGAGCATGACGAAGAAGAGCATCAGGCCGGCGCCCTGCGCCGCGCGGGGCGCCGGGAGCAGGGCGCCGAGCAGGGCGCCGATGGCGGCGAAGCACACCGTGGTGACGATGAAGGCGACGGCCACGGCGAGCGCGTCCGCGGGCCGGCTGACCCCGTACACGAGCCAGCCGAAGAACCAGACGAGGACGGCCCCCAGGGCGGCGAGCACGAGCGCCGCCGCGACCTGGGCGCCGAGGACGATCCACATCGGCACGAGGGCGGCGCGGAAGCGGCGCAGCACGCCGCCCTGCCGGTACCCGGTGAGGTGCGCCGGCAGCATGATCACGCCGATCGAGGCGGCGACCAGGGCGAAGTAGGCGGGGACGTAGTAGTCCATGGCCTCGAAGCCCCGGAAGTAGAGGTCGCTGTCGCCGCGCGTGCCGAAGATCTCGCCCATCACGAAGAGCAGCGCGAGCGGGAAGGCGAAGACGAACACGGCCGTCGTCGGCTCGCGCAGGAAGAGCTTGAGCTCGACCCACGTGAGCCGCAGCACGGCCTTCAGGGCGCGCAGCGGGTGCAGGCGTCGTTGCACGGCTCAGTCCTCGACGTGGTGGCCGGTGAGCCCGAGGAAGACGTCCTCGAGCGAGGGCCGCTCGACGCGCAGGTCGCGCGGCACGATGCCGCGCTCGACGAGAGCGGCGGCGACCAGGGCGAGCACCGGCCCGTCGCCGTGGACCGTCACCCGCGGGCCGCCCTGCGTCACCGCGCGCACGTGGTCGAGCTCGGCGAGCCAGCCGACGTCGCGGTCGCCGGCCGTGAAGACGACGCGCAGCTCCGGCGCGTGCTCGTCGATGAGCGCGACGGGAGCGCCGAGCGCGACGATGCGACCGCGTTCGACCACGGCGACGCGGTCGCAGAGGCGCTCGGCCTCGTCCATGAAGTGGGTCACGAGCACGACCGTGGCGCCGCGGTCGCGGATCTCCTCGATCAGCTCCCAGGCGACGTGCCGGGCCGCCGGGTCGAGGCCCGTCGTCATCTCGTCGAGGACGACGATCTCGGGGTCGCTGACCAGGGCGAGGGCCACGAAGAGGCGCTGGCGCTGGCCGCCGGAGAGGCTCGCGAACGAGGCGGAGCGCTTCTCCGCGAGCCCCCACGCCGTGAGCAGTTCCCGCCAGTCGAGCGCCCGCGGCGCGAGGCCCGCGAAGAGCTCGAGCGCCTCCCAGACCTTCAGGGGGTCGGGGAGGC
>JAZBOM010000536.1:0-4734 GCA_036351205.1 Thermoleophilia bacterium
CGCCGCGGATCCACTCCAGCGCCGCCGCGGCCGTCGTGCCTTTGCGCACGCTGGTGAGCTCGGTCGTCATCAGCGCCCCGGCCGAGTGCTCGGGGTGGCTGGCGAGCGCGCGCAGACCGAGCTCACGCTCGTCGGGGAGACGGGCGAGGAGCTGCTCGGCGAGCTCGTCGGGCACGTCGGCGAGCACGTCGGCGGCGGCGTCGGCGTCGAGCTCGCCGAGCACCTTGACGGCGCGCTCGAGCGACATCTCCGCGAGCGCCGCGGCGCGCAGTTCGGGTTCCATCTCCTGCAGGGTGTCCGCGGCGAGCTCGGTGTTGAGCGCCGCCAGTACCGCGGCGCGCTCGCGAGGGCCCACCTGGCTGACGATGTCGGCGATGTCGACCGGGTGCAGCTCGGTCAGCTCGGCGAAGGCTTCGACGAAGTTGAGCCGCGAGAGCCGCAGCGAGATGAGATTGACGTCGCCCCAGGAGACGATGTCGCCGGGGCGCGTGGCGAGCCGGCGCGAGAGGAAGCCGAGGCCGAAGCGCCGGGCCAGCGCGCCCCCGCCGGTCGCGACGCCGGTCACGACGAGGCGGCCGTCGCGCTCCTCGAGCAGCACGTCCTGCACGCGCACGAAGGCGCGCCGCGACATGTCGAGCACCTGCTTGTCGAGCACGGCGTCGAAGAGGGCGATCTCGTCGCCGCTCAGGGACGCCGGCTCGAGACTGTCGAGAGGCACCCCCAGCCTGAGGCGCTCGCCGTCGATGTCGAGCTCGGCGACCGCGTCCCAGGCGGCGCGCAGCTGGTCGCCCTCGCGCTCGACGAAGAAGCCGGTCACCGGCGGCGTGTGCGGGGAGAAGACGGCGAGCACGTCGACGAGCTCACCGACCTCGACGCCGTCGGCGTCGATGACGATGATGCCTTCGAACTCGGAGAGCGGGAACGGCCCTGGCCCGTCGTCCACCGGGGTGGCTCACATCCTTCCCTGGAGTGGGCAGCGGCGACGATACCGACGCCCCCCACCACTGTCAATCGTCGCCGCCCGACGACCGGGTGACGAGCGCACGGGGCGCCGCGGGCGGCCGCGCCGCGTCGCGCGGTCACTCCGACGCCCCCCGGCCGTCCGTACTATAGAATGCCCGCGTCGTTTCGCCGGACTCTGGGGGGACCGGCCCTCGCCGAGCAGAAAGGAGCGCACATGGCCGCAGCGGCCGCGACGACCGAGGGCAACGCCCTCGAGAGGTTCTTCAAGTTCCAGCAGTGGGGCACGTCGCTCAAGCGCGACACCCTCGCGGGGCTCACGACGTTCATCGTCATGGCCTACATCATCTTCGTGAACCCCAACATCCTGGGCCTCGGAGGCGAGGGTCTGCCCTTCGCCGCCGCGCTCACCTCGACCTGCCTCGTGGCCGGCGTCATGACCATCCTCATGGGCCTCGTCACCAACCGCGCCTTCGCCATCGCCCCCGGCATGGGGCTCAACGCGGTCGTCGCCTTCAGCCTCGTGCTCGGCCAGGGTCTCAGCTTCGAGAGCGCCATGGGGCTCATCGTCCTCGAGGGCGTCGCCATCACCATCCTCGTGATCACCGGCTTCCGTGAGGCGATCTTCCACGCGATCCCGCTCGAGCTGAAGAAGGCGATCGTCGTCGGCATCGGCTTCTTCATCCTCTTCATCGGCCTCGTCGACGGCGGCCTGATCAGCGCCGGAGGCGGCACGCCGGTCGCGCTCGTCGAGCTCGGCAGCGTGCCCATGGTGCCCCTCGCCGTGACCCTCGTCGGGCTCGGCGCCACGATCGTCATGCTGGCCCTGCGCTGGCGCGCCGCGATCCTGCTCGGCATCATCGCCGCCACCGTCTTCGGCGTCGTCATGAACTACCTCTGGGACAAGGACGCCGGCTTCCTGCCGGGCACGGCGGTCTTCCCCGACAAGGTGTTCGCCTCGCCCGACTTCAGCCTCGTCGGCGCCTTCGACCTCGGTGCCTTCAGCAAGATCGGCATCGCCGCCACCCTCCTCTGGGTGTTCAGCCTCATGCTGAGCGACTTCTTCGACACCATGGGCACCCTCGTCGGGGTCGGCGGCCAGGCCGGGTACCTCGACGACAAGGGCGACCTGCCAGAGGTCAACCGCCCGCTGCTCGTCGACTCGGTGGCCGCCGTGGCCGGCGGCGCCGTCAGCGCCTCGTCGGCGACGACCTACATCGAATCCGGTGCCGGGGTCGGCGTCGGCGGCCGCACCGGCTGGGTGGCGGTCGTCGTCGGCGTCCTCTTCCTGCTGGCGATGTTCTTCTCGCCGATCGCCGCCATCGTGCCGTCGCAGGCCACGGCCGGCGCGCTCATCGTCGTCGGCTACCTGATGATGGCGACGCTGACCAAGGCCGAGGCCGAGGCCGAGGGCGACCTCACCGAGCCCAAGGCGGCGATCAACTTCACGAACCTCGCCTTCGGGCTCCCCGCGGTGCTGATCATGACCCTCATGCCGCTCACCTACAGCATCACCAACGGCATCGGCGCGGGCTTCATCGCCTACGTGGTGATCCGCGTCGCGCAGGGCAAGGCCCGCGAGGTCAACTGGCTGCTGTGGGTCTCGGCGGCCGCCTTCGTGCTCTACTTCATCTGGCCCTACATCGAGGCGCAGGGCTGGCTCTGAGACGCAAGCCCGGCGGCACGAGTTGACGCGGCGGGGGGCGGGCGGCCGACGGCCGCCCGCCCCCCGCTTTTCTGCGCCCTCGCCCGAAGACCGAGCGTGACCCGTACCGCCTCGACGGCACCGGTCGCCGCACGGCCCTCGGCGGCTGCAAGGGGCCACCGGCCCCACGGCGCAGCGGCGCTGTCTCAGTGCTGCGGCTTCTCCTCGACGGGACCGGGCAGCGGCGCACGCTCGCGCATCGCCCAGATCGCGCCCGCGATGAGCACTGCGAAGGTGACGACCCAGAAGCCGACCTTGGGCAGGTGCACGGCGAGCTCGGGCCGGCCGAGGTACTTCACGAGGCCGGACCAGCCTTCGATCAGCAGCTTCATACCGGCCCAGGCCACCAGCGCATAGGCGACGTGCTCGAAGCGCGGATGCCGCTCCATGACGCGCACGAACCAGCCGGCGGCCAGGCGGAGCATGAGGATACCGATGAAGACCCCGATGTAGATGACCCAGAGCACGCGGGTGAGGGCGACGGCGACGAGCGCCGAGTCGACGGCGAAGGCGAGGTCCATGAGCTCGACCCGGGCCACGACCGACCAGAAGCCGCCGCTCCGCGCCGTCATCGGCTCGACCTCCTGTCCTGCGGCGTCCTGGTCGGGGCCGTGCACGTGGTCGACGGGCACGCCGCGACGTACCTGGACGACGTGATGCAAGGCGAGGTAGACCAGGTAGCCGCCGCCGATGATCTCGACCCACCAGAGCCCGGCGATCAGCGTGACGAAGAGCAGCATGAGACCGCGCATGACGTAGCCGCCGACGAGGCCGTAGAGCAGCGCCTTCTTCTGCAGGTGCTTGGGCAGGCGGCGCACGAGCACGGCCAGCACGATCGCGTTGTCGGCGGAGAGCAGGCCCTCGAGCGCGATCAGCGTGAGGATGATGACGAGGGCTTCGGCGGGCGACATGGCCTCATTCTTTCAGGTCGGCCAGGCCGGGCAAGCCAGCGGCGCGACGGGACGGTTGACGCCTCCGCCGCCGGCGCGGCGCGAGGGATGACGACCCGGGGTGACGACCGGGAGCGGCGGCGCGACGGGCAGGGCGGCGGCGCGACGGGCAGGGCGGCGGCCGCTCCCCGGGCGACCGTCAGCCGAACGTCACTCCGCGACCGTGATCTTCACCGTGGACCCCAGCGCGGCCAGCGTCTCGGCCTCGGGGTCCTGCGCGATGACGGTGCCGTCCGGCTGGGAGCTCGCCTGCGTGCGGACGTCGACCGCGAAGCCCATCGACTCGAGCCTCTCCGTCGCCGTGGTCAGGTCCATCCCGTACACGCTGGGCACCTGCACCACGGTGGCCGTCGGCGTCGGCGTGGGCGTGGCCTCGGGGCCGGTGGAGAGCACGATGGCGACCCTGCTGCCACGCTCGACCCTGGTGTCGGCCGCCGGGTCTTGCGCCATGACGCGCCCGGCGTCGATCTCGGCGCTCGCCTGGGTCGTGACCTCACCGACCGCGAGACCGGCCTCGGTGAGGGCGGCGATGGCGTCGGCCTGGGTCATCCCGACGAGGTCCGGCACGACGGCCTTGGGCTCCCCGCTGCTCACCCAGAACACGACGGTGGAGCCGCGCTCGACCGCCTCCCCGGCGGCCGGGTCCTGGCGGTAGACGCGTCCCTCGGCGACGTTGTCCGAACGTCCGGTCCTGCGGTCGCCCTCCAGCCCGTTCTCGCGCAACCAGTCGGCGACGTCGCCTTCGTCCCAGCCGCGGAAGTCGGGCAGCTCCACGGTCTGCGACCCGCCGCTCACCCAGACGTCGACGGTCTCGCCCTCAGCCATCTTCGTGCCCCCCGGCGGGGACTGGCGCGAGACGAACCCGGCGGCGAACTCCTCGGAGAACTCCTCCTGCACGGCGACCTTGAAGCCGGCGTCCTCGAGCCGGCGGATCGCCGCGTCCTCGGTCAGACCTACCACGTTGGGTACCTCGACCTTGTCGCCGCTCATCCCCGCCCAGGCGAAGTAGCCGATCAGGGCGAGGGCGACGACCGCCCCGAGGATGAGCCAGAGCGGCCAGCGGCGGCGCTTCTTCTCCTCCTCCGCCTCGGCCGCCGGCGTCATGACGCGCGTCGCCCC
>JAZBOM010000537.1:0-2850 GCA_036351205.1 Thermoleophilia bacterium
GGCCGCAAGGCTCGTGATCCGCGGCCGTGCGCCGCACACCGGGCACCCCGGATCGCGGTCGACGGCGACCTCGTGGAAGCTCATGGCGGCGGCGTCGACCTGCAACAGCCGGCCGTACAGCGGGGCGCCGGCGCCGGTCAGGACCTTGACCACCTCGCAGGCCTGCACGCACCCCATGAGACCGGCCAGCGGACCGAAGACACCGGCCGCGGCGGGGCTCTCGGCCGTATCGGCCCCGGGCAGCTCGGGGAAGACGCACCGGTAGCAGGCGGTCTCCCCTCCCCTGACCGTCATCGCCAGCCCCGTGAAACGGAGGATCGCGGCCTCGACGAGCGTGCGCCGGTGCAGCACGCAGACGTCGTTCAGCAGGAACCGGGCGGGGAAGTCGTCGACCGCGGTGACGACCACGTCGTAGGCGTCGACCAGCGCTGCCGCGGTCTCGCGTGAGAAGCGGATCTGGTGCGGGACGAGCTCCACCTCGGGGTTCAGCGCGGCCAGCTTCGCCGCCGCGCTCGCGGTCTTGGGCCGCCCCACGTCGTCCGTGAAGTGCAGGACCTGCCGCTGCAGATTGGAGATCTCGACCACGTCCATGTCGACGAGACCGAGGCGGCCGACACCGGCGGCGGCGAGGTAGAGGGCGACCGGCGACCCGAGGCCGCCGAGGCCGACGACGAGCACGGACGAGGCGGCCAGCCGGGCCTGCCCCTCCTCCCCGAGCTCGGGGATCGCCAGATGACGTGCGTACCGCCGGCGCTGCTCGTCGGTGAGCCCGGGTGACGCCCCGCCGGCGCCGACCGTCATGTCTCGCCTCCGGCGAAGAGCGCCGTCGAGAGGTAGCGTTCGCCGGTGTCGCAGAGGATCGTCACGATCGTGCGGCCGCGGCTCTTGGGTCGCCGGGCGACATGCTCCGCGGCCCACGCGTTGGCGCCCGCCGAGATGCCGACCAGGACGCCCTCCTCAGCGGCGAGTCGCCGCGCCGCGGCGTAGGCGTCGTCGGCCTCCACCGTCAGCACCTCGTGATAGACGCCGGTGTCGAGCACCTCGGGGACGAAACCGGCGCCGATCCCCTGGAGGGGATGCGACGAGGGCTGCCCGCCGGAGAGTACCGGTGAGGCGGCCGGCTCGACGGCGACCACGCGCAGGACGGGTTTGCGCTCGCGCAGGCGGCGCCCGACGCCGGTGACGGTGCCGCCGGTCCCGACGGCGGCGACGAACACGTCGACCTCGCCCTCCGTGTCGGCCCAGATCTCCTCCGCCGTGGTGCGCTCGTGGACCTCGGGATTGGCCGGGTTCTCGAACTGCTGGGGCACGAAGGTGTCCTCGCCGGCCGCCGCCAGGTCGGCGGCGCGCGCCATCGCACCCTTCATGCCGTCGGTCCCGGGCGTGAGCTCGAGGCGGGCGCCGTAGGCGAGCAGCAGCTTGCGGCGCTCGACCGACATCGTCTCCGGCATGCACAGCACGACGTCGTAGCCGCGCGCCGCGCAGACCATGGCGAGCGCGATGCCGGTGTTCCCGCTGGTCGGCTCGATGATGGTGGTGCGCCCCGGGGCGATGTGGCCGTCGCGCTCGGCGGCCTCGATCATCGCCAGCCCGATGCGGTCCTTGACGCTGCCGCCGGGGTTGAAGGACTCGAGCTTGCCGTAGACCTCGGCGCCGCTCTCGTCGGAGATCCTGTTCAGGCGCAGCAGCGGAGTGGCGCCGATCAGCTCGGTGATGCTCCGGACCCTGGTCATGGCCGTGTCCTCTCGTGATGGTGTCCGCACCTAGTACAAGACGACCACGGTACGGGTGTCAACGCAGGTGCCCTCGCGGCGCCGCGGTCAAACGGGCGGGCGCGACCGCCGTGCCCGCCGCCGCTCGACGAAGGCGACGGCCACGGCGCCGAGCACGACGGTCACCGCGGCCGCCCACGCGCAACGGTAGACGACGATCCAGAACGCGCTCGCCCCGACCGCGACGAAGATCAGCGAGTCCTCGACCACGGCGTGCACCATGCTGAGGAAGACGCTCATCTGGAAGACCTGGCGGCGGCGCAGGCTGTGGCGCCGGGTGTCGCGCACGATGAGGCTGCCGCCGTAGGCCAACCCGAAGAGGAAGCCGATCACGGTCGGCGCCGCCGCCCGCTCGCTCATGCCGAGCCAGCGGCCGACGAGGCGCGCCCAGGCGCGCACGAAGGCGCGGAAGGGACGCGTCCCCTCGAGCACCTCCATGACCACCATGATGGGGACGACCACGAGGAACATGCGCAGGGCGAGGTCGCCGGCGCCTTCGCCGAAGGCGCGCAGGAACTCGGTGACCGCGTCCATCAGAGGACCCCCGTCACGAGGCGCCCATCGGGAGGAGAGGGACCGCGGCCGCGCCCTCCATCAGAAGATCCCCATGAGGAGGTTCGCGACCCCGGCCGCGGCGAGCCCGGCGACGATGCGCAGCACGCCGAAGGCGACGCCGTTCATGCCGGCGCGCTGCAGGACCACGCCCTCGACCAGCAGGTTGTGGCCGATGAGCACGGCGATGGCGAGGACGGTGATCTGCTGCGCCGAGAGCGCCAGCGCCTGCATGGCACCGATGGCCGCGTAGATGTTGAGGACGTAGCCGACGACGAGCGGCACCGCGGCCTCGCCGGGCAGGCCGAGCAGGGACATCACGGGCTCGGCCCCCTCGGCGAGCACGGCGATCACGCCGAGACGCTCGAGCAGCAGGGCGACGAAGTAGGCCGGGACCATCATCTTGACCAGGTCCCAGAAGGTGGCGAGGCCGGCGCGCAGGCCGCGGCGCACGTCGGCCGCCGCGGCCCGGCGCTCCGCCTCGGCGTCCGCGTCGGCCGGCAGCGCATGGCAGAACAGCGTCGCC
>JAZBOM010000538.1:0-3140 GCA_036351205.1 Thermoleophilia bacterium
CGTCGGCCTTGACCTCCGCGACGTCGGTCTTGACCCTTCGCTCACACTGCGGCGCCATCATTGGAGACCGCGACGTGACGGCGGGGGGTTGCCCTGCCCTCCCTCGTGTGGAGAATGAAAGGGGCCAGAGCCCGGTCCGAGACCTGCGAGGCCACATGTCCGCCGACACGCGTGCCAGTGCCACCCTCGAGACCGACGAGGTGCTCGCCCTCGCCCGGCGCGCCGGTGAGGTGGCCGCCAGCGTCGGCACGGTGATCCTCGGCAAGGACGACGTGATCCAGGCCTGCGTGGTCGCCCTGCTCGCCGGGGGGCACGTGGTCGTCGAGGACTACCCCGGTGTCGGCAAGACACTGCTCGCCAAGGCGCTGGCGCGTTCTCTCTCCTGCCGCTTCTCGCGCATCCAGTTCACGCCCGACCTGCTGCCCAGCGACGTGACCGGCGTGAGCGTCTTCGACCAGAAGACGGGGTCCTTCGCCTTCCGCCCCGGCCCCGTCTTCGCCAACATCGTGCTCGCCGACGAGATCAACCGCTCGTCGCCGAAGACCCAGGCCAGCCTGCTCGAGAGCATGGAGGAGCGGCAGGTGACGATCGACAACGCGACCCACGTCATCGACCCGCCGTTCATGGTCATCGCCACCCAGAACCCGATCGAGTACGAGGGCACCTACCCGTTGCCCGAGGCCCAGCTCGACCGCTTCATGATGCGGCTCAGCCTCGGCTACCCGTCGGCGGCCGCCGAGGCCGAGATCCTCGAGGCGCAGACGACGCACGACCCGCTCGCCGCGCTCGAGCCGGTGCTCGATGCCGCCGAGGTGCTCGCTCTCCAGAAGGCGGTGAGCAAGGTCCGCGTGGCCGAGACGCTGCGCGCGTACGTCGTCGATCTGCTCACGGCGACGCGCCAGAGCAAAGACGTGTACCTGGGCGCGAGCCCGCGAGCCGGCATCGCGCTCGTCCGCGCCGCCAAGGCCCAGGCCTTGCTGCGCGGGCGCGAGTTCGTCGTGCCGCAGGACCTCAAAGACCTCGCGGTGCGGGTCCTCGGGCACAGGATCATCCTGTCGCCCGACGCCAGGGTGCACCGGCTGCACGAGGACGAGGTCATCGAGCGTCTCCTCGACCTCGTGCCCGCTCCGAGGACGTAGCGGTGGCGGTGCCGACCCGCAGAGGGCTCGCCCTTCTGGCCGCGGGCGGCGCGGCCTATCTCGCCGCGCGCGTACTCGGCACCTGGGAGCTGTACCTGCTGGCCGTCTGCCTCGGCGCCGCTCCGCTGATCGCGTGGCTGCTGGTGGCCCTGACGGCACGCAGGCTGCGCGGGCGGCGCGAGATCGGCCCCAAGCAGCCGATCGCCGGCGACCCGGTCAAGGTCGCCATACACCTCAAGAACAGGTCGGTGCTGCCCGGTCCGCAGCTGCTGGTCTCCGAGTACGCGGGCGTCATGAGCGCCGGAACCGGGCTCGAGATCGACAGCCTGCGGTCCCTGGAGGAGCGCCTGGTCGTGGCGCCGCCGCTCGTCGCGCACCGCGGGGTGCATCGACTGCCCGCTCCGCTCGCGCGGGCCGAGGACCCTCTCGGTCTCGCCTGTGCCCGTCTTCGCTTCGGCGAGCCGGCCGCGTTGACGGTCGCGCCACGGCTCGCCCATCTCTCCTCGTGCGCCCTCTTCCCGGGCATGAGCGCGCGGCGCGACCGCGGCCCGCACGGCCTCAGCGTGCCCGGCAGTTCCGATCTCCGCTCGGTGCGGCCCCACCGGCCGGGAGAACCCCTCAGCCGCATCCACTGGAAGGCCACGGCACGCACCGGCACGCTCATGCTGCGCGAGATGGACGAGCCGGCCGGGAGCGACGTCACGCTGCTGCTCGACGTCCCCTCCTCGCTGGCCGCCGGCACGGCGCCCGACACCAGCGTCGAGCTCGCCGTCGGCGCGGCCGGCTCCATCGCCGACTTCGCCCTGCGGGCGGGCAGGACGGTCACGATGCTGCTGCCGCAGGACGAGTGGCGGCGCAGCCGGCTCAACCCGGGGGTCGAGGGGCGGGCGCTGCTCCTCGAGAGCCTCGCCCGGGTGGCTCCCCACAAGACCACGCGCCTGGGCTCCTCGCTGCGCGCGCTGCTGGGCTCCGACGGGCGCCGCCCGGGGCGGCTTCACGCCGTCGTCCTCGTCGTCCTCGCGCTCGACCGCGAGCTCGAGTACGTCCTCCTGCGCCTGCGCGACGAGGGTCTGCAGGTGTCGGTGGTGCACGTCGACGCGGCCACGTTCGGCGCGCGCTCGGCGACGAGCGAGACCGAGCACCTCGTCGCGGCGCTCGAGGCCGCGGGCGTGCGCACCATCAGGCTGCGACGCGGCGACGACCTCGGCGCCGCGCTGTCCTACGGTCCGGCCTTGCGGCAGCAGGGCGGGCTCTCCTACGCGTCGGTCCGATGAAACCGGTCCGCGCCCTCCTGTACCTCCTCAGCTTCCTCGGCCTCGCGCTGACGGCGGCGCTCGCCCTCGACCGCATCGGCTCGCCGTCCGTGGCGCCGACCTTCGTGTGGGCCACGCTCCTGGCGACGACCGCGGCCCTCCCCACGCTCTTCCGGCGCCGTGTGTGGCCGGTCGCCCTCCTCCTGGCGCCGCTCGGCGCCCTCGTCCTCGCCCGCGTGCAGCTGCCGGCGCCGCCCGGCGTCGAGGGCGTCCGCGACCACCTCGCGTTCTACGCGGAGCAGTTCAACGCGGGCATCCTCTACTTCGCCACGCATCGCGTCCCCCTCGACCTCGAGGCCGCCGATGGCCTCAGGCTCCTGCTTGGTCTGGTGCTCTACGGGCTCGTGTGGGTGGCCGCCGTGGCCGCCCTGGGCTTGCGGCGGCCCGTCGCCGCCGTCGTGATCCTCGCCGTCCCTCTCGTCTTCGGGCTCACGCTCGACCAGGAGGTGAGGACCCTCGCCTCCCCGGTCGCCTTCCTGCTCTTCGCCGCGTGTCTCCTGCTCACGCTGCGCACGCTCCGCCGCCGCCGCTGGACGGTGGGGGACACGGCCAGCGGTCTTGCCGGCGCGGCGGCGGCCATCGGCATCGCCGTCTGGGTCGTGGGGTCGACGTCGTTCGCCGCCGCTGACCCCTGGCAGGACTGGCGCGCCTGGGACGTCGGCCACGGCGACGCTCGCTTCAGCTTCGA
>JAZBOM010000539.1:0-2558 GCA_036351205.1 Thermoleophilia bacterium
CCTGTTCCGGTCGACGTAGGCCGCCGCTGCCGCTGCTGCTCGTCCTGCTGGCACTGGCCATCGTCGTCGCTCTCGCCGCGGTCGCCCAGCCGGCCTTCGCCGCCGATCCGCTGCCCATCACGTCCTACGAGCTGTACTTCGGCGACCTGCACGCGCACACGGCGTACTCCGACGGGGCGAATGACACCACGCCGGCCGACGCCTACGCGGCCGCCGCGGCGGCCGGCGCCGACTACTTCGCCACGACCGACCACGAGTACATGCTGGAGGACTGGCAGTGGGCCGACACGCTGGCGATGGCCGACGCGGCGACCACGGAGTCGTTCGTCGCCATCCCCGGGTACGAGTTCTTCCTCCAGGGCGGAGGCGCCTGCGAGATCAACGTGTTCGGGACCGAGGAGCGCTGTGACGTCCCGCTCAGGCCCGGCAACGCGGCGCTCGACGACGAACCGTACCGCTTGACCTCACGGAGGCTCGAGTGGTCGCCCCTGCCCGGCTTCTACGACTGGCTGGTCGCCCACGACGCCGTCGGGCACTTCAACCATCCGCACTACCTGAGCAAGGACTTCGACGACTGGAACCACTGCACCGAGGCGCGCGACGCGGCGATGGGCGCCCTCGAGATCCACAACTACGGCAGCTGGCTGCTGTGGGAGTACCTCGACGTCGACGAGGAGGCCTTCGTCGCGGCGCTCGACAAGGGCTGGCACCTGATGCCGGCGGCGAACTCGGACACGCACGCTGCCGACTGGATCACAGGGTCACCGGTGCGCACCGTGCTCCTCGCCGAGCAGCTGACGCGGGACGACCTCGTCGACGCGATCAAGGCCCAGCGCGGCTACGCGACCGTCGACCAGGACCTGCGCGTGCAGTACACGCTCGACGGATGGGTGATGGGCTCGACGCTGGGCGCGCCGCCCGAGACGGCGACGGCGTGGATCCGCGCCGAGGACCCCTCGGACGATCCCGCCGAGGTGATCACGCGCCTCGAGATCGTCGCGGATGGAGGCGCGGTGGTGGCAGGCCGCGATTTCGACACCGGGAACGTCGCCGAGTGGCTCGTGGAGCTCGACGCGAGCGCGGCGCGCTACTTCTACGTGCGTGTGTACACGGCCTCGAACGTGAGCGGTGGACCCGGCATCACCGCCTGGACGGCGCCGGTCTGGACCGGCCGCTGACTCTATGAGGTGGCCACGGGGCGGGGACCCGTTCGTACAGGAGGTACGCGGGCCGGCGGCCGGTCACGCCGGCCCCGGCGTCGAGCACGTCACCTCCGGCCGACGGTGGTGGCCCCGGCGCGGCGGGGCGTGGGAGCACGAGACGCCCGGGGCGCCCGGGGGCACAGCGGCGCAAACGGCCGCGCTCGAAGGCGCAGCGGCGCGAAGTGCGGCGCTCGGGGGCGCAGTGCCCAGTGTCTCGTGGCGCCGGGCGCTGCGCCTCGTCGCCCTCGGGGTGCTCGTCGTCGCGGGGCTCAGCGTCCTCTTCTACTGGGGGTTCGCGACGATCGAGGGCTCGCGGGAAAGCGCCGACGACGCCGCGCAAGGCTCGGCGGCCGAGGCGGTATCGGAGCCGGGTGAGTCGGTGCCCGGGACGGACGGCTATGTGGTCGAGGGGTACAAGTACCGGGGTCTCGAGCTCGAACGCCACATCTACCGCGACTACCACTTCAGCGTGGACGTGCCCGGGACGCCGTACGAGCTGAAGGGCGAGGACCGCGGCGGCTGGGACTTCGGGGTGCGGCTCTTCGTCGACGTGCCGGGGGTGCGCGACGACGCCGTCTTCGAGGTCCTCGCGGCCGTACAGTCGTCCCTCCTGCGCGGCCAGGGGGCGGTCGCCCGGTATCTCGCGGACATCGAGGCGCAGTACACGGGTGGGAATGAGCTGCGCTCGGCGACGTCGGGGCGCCTCGACGGCCGGCCCTGCGCCATCGCACGATCGAGATACACCGGCAGCCAGAGCCCCGACCCGGTCGTCATGACGGAGTTCTGGGTGCCCGGAGAGGGCTACGAGTACCTCGTGCGCTGCGTCGCCTTCGAGGACGACTGGGCGCGCGCCCGGCGGCCGATGATGGACATCGCGTCGACGTTCCACTGCTGGTGAGCGCAGAGAATCGCCAGAAGGAGGCGGCGGGGGCGGCCCGGGCCCCATCACTTAATGACCGGGCCGCCCCCGGGCCTTTCAACACCCGCGCTTCGTTGCTCGCGCAGAAACGGGGTCGGAGATATCGGCGGCCGAGCGGAGGGTCACGGCAGCGCAGTGCGCACAGCGCGTGAACGGCGACGTGTACTGCATGGCGCGACCCCTGTGCCCGCTCTCGTCCGACGCTCCGCGGTGTCGCAGGCCCACCTGTAGACCCCGCGGAACCACGAAACCAGCCTAGCACGACCGCAACGCCGGGCAAGGGGGCAGGCGTTGCCGCGACAGGCGACGGCCGCGGGCGGCCGTGCAGCGTCATTGTCTCTTCTGACAACGCCTGACCGCCCGGGATTCCCGCGGTCCGCTCCTCCACCCGTGTGCCCAACGCCGCCAACGTTGTCTTCCGTCCGCCTCCAGTTGTA
>JAZBOM010000540.1:0-11137 GCA_036351205.1 Thermoleophilia bacterium
CCGCCGCCCGCGGCGCGCGTCACGGACCCGTCAGCGGCGCCCTCGGTCTCAATTGGGCCGCCGACGCCACCGTGTCGACGAGGCGCGCGATCAGGTCGAGCCCCGTGGTCAGGGTCGTGCCCTCGGCGTCGTCGCGCTCGGGGTCGTAGGCGGTCACCGAGAGGCCTGCGACCCGGATGCTTGCGGCGACGGTGGTCACGGCCGCGACCAGCTCGTCGGGGGTGAGCCCGCCCGCCGACGGGTAGTCGACGCCGGGTACGAAGACCGGGTCGAGGACGTCGATGTCCACGTGCGCGTAGGCGTGGGCGGCGCGGGGGGCGGCGGACCGCGCGGCGGCGAGGGCGGCCTCGAGGCCGCCCTCGCCGCCCTCGCTCCCGTCGTTGCGCAGGGCTTCGACGCCGACGATCTGCACCCCGGTCGCGGCGAAGCCCTCGACCTCGCCCGGGTCGAGGTCGCGGCCGCCGGCGTGCACGCAGGCGCGCGGGTCGACGGCCTCGCCGCGCGCCTGCGCCCACGCCTCCGGGTGCGCGACCCCGCAGGCGATCGCCAGCGGCATGCCGTCGAGGAATCCGCTCGGCGTGGTCGCCGGCGTGTTGTAGTCGCCGTGGGCGTCGAACCAGACGACGGCGGTCTCGCCGGCGCCCAACCCGGCGGTCATACCCAGGGCGACGTTGCAGTTGCCGCCGGCGACGACCGGCAGCGCGCCGCGGCCGGCCGCCGCCCGCACGGCCTCGGCCAGGGCGTCGTTGACGGCGACGACCGCCTGCAGCTCGTCCCCGAAGGGCCCCGGCCGGCGGACCTCGACGACCTCGACCTCGTGGCCGCGCGCTGCGAGGCGCGCGGCGAGGCCCGCTTCGAGGTAGCGTGCCGGCCCGAGCGCCATGCCGGCGCCCTCGCGGCCGAGGTGGTAGGGGACGCTCAGGACGGTGAGCTTCATCGAGGCCTCCAACTGCTCCGCCGGCGTCGGCGCGCACGCCACGCCACGACGCCGTCTCGCTGCGCTACTTCGCCGGCAGGCGCTTCTCGAGCACGATCATGTCGGGCCGGTCGGTGGCCGGCGCCGGCACGAAGTCGTGCCCTTCGTAGAGGTGGCGGGACGGGCGGTCGTCGGCCGGCACGTAGGCGCTCAGCCGGGCGCGGCCCTCGGCGAAGGCGACGCCCTCGACCCAGTCGAGCAGCTGCCGGCCGACGGCTCGCGCCTCGTAGGCGGGACCGACGCAGAGGCAGCGCAGCCACACCGTGTCGTCGTCGGTGTCGAAGGCCACGTACCCGGCGATGTCGTCGCGCTCGGTCTCGCCGACGTAGACGCGGGCGCGCTCGAGCAGGTCGAGCAGCGCACGCTCGTCGAAGCGCTCGGGGTGACCCTCCTGCGCGGCGCGCGGGTGCAGGGTCTCCTCGGCCATGAGGTAGAGCAGGCTGCGGTCCTCGGCGCGGGCTTCACGGACCGTGACTCTGAGACGCTCCATCGTCACCTCCCGTCGGCGCTCGCGGGCGGGCGGGCCGCCGCGGCGATCTCTCTGCCGCGATTCTACACCGCGCCCCGGCGTCGTTGGGGGGCGGCCGGCGGCGTGCTTCAGGTGACCGGGTAGGAACCCAGGACCCGCAGCCAGGGGAGCTTGCAGGCCAGGCACTTGACCGCCTGGGCGAGCTGCGTGTCGCCGGTCTTGCCGTCCATGTCGATGAAGAAGATGTAGTGGCCGAGCGCCTGCTTGGAGGGCCGCGACTCGACCTTGGTCAGGTTGACGTGGCGGTAGGCGAACTCGGAGAGGATCAACAGGAGGCTGCCGGGCTCGTCCTGGTCGATGCCGCAGACGAGGCTCGTCTTGTAGGGCGCCGCGAGGTCCTGCGCCGCCGGCGCCTTGGCGAGGTAGACGAAGCGCGTGCGGTTGTCGGGGAAGTCCTCGATGTCGTCGCGCAGCACGGTGCACTCGTACATCTCGGCCGCGAGGCGCGTGCCGATCGCCACCCAGGGGCGGTCGACGCGGCTCACCATGCGGATCGCCTCGGCGGTGGAGTTGGCGGCCTCGTGCTCGACGCCCGGGAGGTGCTCGCGGAGGAAGCTGCGGCACTGGGCGTAGGCGTGCGGGTGGCTGATGACCTTGGTCACCGTCTCGAGCGCGCGCGGGGCGCGGGCGATGAGCTGGTGGCGGATGGGGTGGACGACCTCGCGCGTGATGACGAGGTCCTCGAAGTCCCAGGCGAGGGCGTCGAGCGTGAGGGCCACCGAGCCCTCGATCGAGTTCTCGATGGGGACGACGCCGATCGGGGCGTCGCCGTCGCGCACGGCCGCCATGACGTCGCGGATCGAGGCGTAGGGGAACGGCGTGAGCGCCTCGTCCGGGAGATTGGCGAGCAGGGCCTCCTCGGTGAACGTGCCCTCGGGGCCGAGGAAGGCGACGCGACCGTTGGCGGCCGGTGTCATCGCGGGGTGCTCCGCAGGTGGTGTGTCGAGAGCGCGTCCATCGGCTGAACGCTATCAGAAACCGGGGTGCGTGAGGCGCGCCGGCGGGGGGAGGAGCGGAAGGTCAGGCGGGAGGGGTGGAAGTCCGGGCGGGAGCGACGGGTCAGGCCTGGTCGCGCCCGGACCCGGCCTTGTCGTCGCCGTCCGGTCGGGCACCGCCGCTGCCACGGGTCCCGGCCGCTTCGCCGCGGCCCTCGCGCGACTCCCACACGAAGTCGTCCTCGACCGCCAGCGGCGAACGCCGCCGCGGCGCGGCCGGCGACCCGGGCGTCGTCTTCTCGGTCGAGGTCGCTGCGTCCCTCTCGGCCCCTGACGGGGCGCCGCCGGCCGGCGGCGCGCCGCCCCGCGCGGCGCCGCCCGGCTCCGTCTCGCCGGTAGCCTCGGCCTCGCCGGCGGCCTCGGTCTCGGCGGGGGTCACGCTGACGGCCGGGGCCTCGGCCACGGCGGCCGCGGCCGCCGGCACGCCGGTCGCCGGTCGCGGCGGCAGCGGGTCGGGCACGGCCTCGGCGACCGCGCGCCGCTCCTCGGGCGACAGCTCGCGGTCGGCGACGCCCTGGTCGAGGATCTTGACGTAGAGGCGGGCGAAGTCGCGCGCCGCGATGGCGCTGAGCACGAAGCCCGAGCGGTAGTCGTCGAGCAGCACGAGCGTGGCGCTCTGCTGCCCGCCGGCGTCGCGGAAGGCGTCGTAGCGCACGAGGGCGCGATGGGTCAGGGTCTTCGCGAGGCGCCGCTTGTGGGCCTCGAGCTCGTCGGTGAGGCGCTCGACCGCGTGGCGCAGATTGCGCACCTGCGAGGCGAGCTGCTCGCTGTGGGCGACGATGTCGCGCTGGTCGTGGGTGCCCATGACGACGACCTGGGCGCGGCGCACGCTGCGCAGCCGCGCCCACAGTACGCCGGCGAGCACCAGCGCGACGAGGGCGAGGACGGCGGCGGAGAGCGCCAGCCACGGCGCGATGTCACGCAGCGTCTGCATCGGTCACTGGATCTGGAGGAGGAACTTGAAGGTGCCGCGGTTGTTGTCGAGGACCTTCTCGTCGGTCACCGGGCCGGCCTGGACCTTGAGCGTGCAGGTCTTTGAGATGGCCTCGGCCGGGATCGAGAAGCCCGACACGTCGACCGACTGCGTCTCGCCGGGCTGGATCACGCCGATGGTCGTCGTCTGCTCGGCGGCCTCGGCGCCGGGCACGGTGAGGGTGAGGGTGACCGGCACGTCGCGCTCTATCACGTTGCCCTGGTTCTCGACCGACACCCGGAAGGAGAATTGCGCCGAGGCCGGGACGTCGACGGTCTCGCCGGCCTTGAGCACCGTGCCTCCCGGCTCGACCGAGACCTTGGCGAGGGCGACGCCGCGCACCCCGGTCATGCGCGCCGAGGCGCGCAGCTGCTCGATCATGCCGTCGAGGCGGGCGCGCTCGAAGGCCGTCGTCCTGAGGAACCAGTCGGCGGTCGGCACGGCCACGTCGGTCACGCCTTCGTCGGCCATGATGGCGCGCGCCGGCGCGTAGAAGAACTCGGCGTAGGAGGCGTCGGGACCGGCGAAGTAGCCCTCGAGCTGCGCAAGGGCGGCGGCATCGACACCCTCGCGCTTCTCGAGCACGGCGATCATGGCGTCGCGCCAGAGCTCGAAGCCGGTGGTGCGGACCGTCATGCCGGCGATGAGCGCCTCGTGCGGCTCGTCGAGGGGGCCGGGCGGCTCGAAGCGCCGCACGCGCTGCTCGATCTCGTCGTGCGTGGCCGCCATCTGCTCGAGGCGGGCGATGAGGTCGGCGCGCTTCAGCTTGGTGGGGTCGGAGACGATGCCGTTGAGCTGCTTGCCGAGCTTCTCGGAGTCGGTGATGGCGCCCTCGACGGCGGTCATGTAGTCACGGTACGAGCTGATCTTGCGGTTGTGCTGGCAGCTGCGGATGACCCACGTGAGCGCGAAGGCGACGACGGCGAGGACGACGACCGCGACGGCGATGCGCTGCCAGCGGCGCGAGCGGCTGCCACGGCGGCGGCGGGGTGGGGGGGGAGGGGCGCTGGTGGTCGGCGACGGGGCGGCCTGGGCATCGTCGTCGAAGAAATCCACGAGCGGGGTCCCCCTCAGTCGGCCGGACGGTACAGTGGTGGGCGAGGCGGGACTTGAACCCGCACGCACGTAAGTGCACTAGACCCTGAACCTAGCGCGTCTGCCAATTCCGCCACTCGCCCACGGCTCCACACAGGGTTCGGATTGTACCACACGAATACTCCTGCAAAGCCCACTACTGACCCGTCACCCCAGCATGCCCGTCACCGCTCAGAACGCGAGCCTTCCTCCATCCCCGCCGGCCGAGCGGTACGAAGTGCTGCGCCGGCTCGGGAGCGGCGGTTTCGCCGACGTCTTCGAGGCGCGCGACCGCGAGACGGGGGAGCGCGTCGCTCTCAAGGTGCTGCGCGAGGGCAGTGCCGTGCCGGCCCGCGCGGCGCGCGAGATCGAGGCCGCGAGCGCCCTCGATCACCCCGCGATCGTCGCCCTCCGCGACACCGTCACCGACGGGCGCCGCGTCTGCCTCGTCTGGGAGCTGGTCGACGGCGACGCCCTCGACCGGCTCCAGGGCGAGCTCGGCGACGCCGACGCCGTGGCGGTCGCCGTCGAGCTCTTCGACGGGCTCGGCTTCGCCCACAGCCAGGGCGTGATCCACCGCGACGTGAAGCCCCAGAACGTCATGCTCGACGAGCAGGGGCACGTCAAGATCATGGACTTCGGCATCGCCCGCCTGCTCGACGCCGACACGCTGACCAGCGAGGGCGACCTCATCGGCACCATCGCCTACATGTCGCCGGAGCAGGCGGCCGGGCGCCGGGTCGGGCCGCCGAGCGACGTGTACTCGGCCGGCCTCGTCCTCTTCGAGCTGCTGGCCGGCGACAACCCGGTGCGCGGCGAGACCCCGGCCGAGACGCTGTCCAACGTCGCCGCCGGCCGCCTGCCGTCGCTCGGCGAGTGGCGGCCGGACCTGCCGGCGACCCTGGTCGACCTCGTCGACGCGGCCTGCGCCGTGCGGCCCGGCGACCGGCCGGCGGCGGTCGAGGTCGCCGCCGCGCTCGAGAGCCTCCTCGAGAGCGGCGAGCTCGGCCGCCGCACCCTGCACCGGGCGCGTGCCGCGGTGCGCCCGTTGGGCCGCGCCGCCGCGGCCCTCGAGCGCGGCGGCGGCGCCGCTCTGGCGGCCGCCGTCTGCCTCGCCGTGCTGCGCGAGCTGCCCTCGTACCCGGCCGCCTGGACCCTGCCCCTGGCCGCGCTGAGCGTGGCCGTCTGGGCGGTGCTGCCGCGCGCCGGCCTCGCCTGGCTGCTCGGCGTGCTCGCCTTCCCCCTCTTCGACGTCTCGTTCAGCGTCGGCGTCGCCTACCTGGTGCTCGCCGTCGCCGTCGTCCTGCTCTCCGGCCGGCGCCCCGTCCTGGCGCTCTGGCCGGCGCTCGCGGTGCTGCTGGCGCCGCTCGGCCTCGCGCTGGTGGCGCCGGCGCTGGCGGCCGTCTTCGGGCGCCTGAGGGGCGCCCTCACGGCCGCCTGGACCGGCGCCGTCCTCATCGTCGTCCTGCTCCTCGAGCGCGTGCCCCGCGGGCCGTTCACGCTCTACCAGCCGCGCGGGCGGCTCGCTGCGGAGCTCGCCGCCGCGGAGAGCCCGCTCGCCGTCGCGCTCGACGTCTTCGCCGTCCTCACGACCCCCCAGAGCCTCGTGCAGATCGGCGTCTTCGCCGGTCTCGCCGCCGCTCTGGCGACGGCCTTCGCTCTCGACCGGCTCGAGCTCCGCCTCTGGGTCTGGGCGGCGAGCTTCGCCACGCTCTTCGTCCTCTACCGCCTGTTGCCGCTGTTCGCCTGGGAGACGCGAGCGACGCCGGGCGCCCTGCTGCTGAGTGTCTCGGTCACCGCCGTCGTGGTACTCTTGCCGCTGGTCCTGTGGCCCGGTCCCCACCCGGAGGACATCCCTGATGAACATCCTGAAATCGGTTGAGCAGAAGCTCGAGGGGCTGGTCGAAGGCGTCTTCGGCCGGGCCTTCAAGGCGAGCGTGCAGCCCGTCGAGCTCGCCCACAAGCTGGCCAAGGAGCTCGGCGACCACAAGATCGTCGGGCCGTCGCACGTCTACGTGCCCAACGAGTTCGAGATCTACCTCGGGCACGACGACTACGAGCACCTGACCTCCTTCGCCGACTCGCTCAAGGCCGAGCTCTCGAGCTACGTCTCGGCCTTCGCCCGCCGCGAAGGGTGGACGATGGTGGCGCCCCCGCGCATCGAGCTGCGCGAAGACACCGACCTCCGCGTCGGCGAGTTCGGCATCGCGACGCGCACCGTCGACCCGCAGCGCGCCGAGGAGTACGCGGCCTCGGCCGCGGCGGGCGGGCCGGCGCCGGTGGCGCCGACGCCGCCGATCACGCCGGTCGTCCCCGCCGGGGCCGCGATGCCGGCGGCCGCGGCGGCCGGGGCGGCGATCGGGCCGGGGCACACCGTGCTCTACGAGCGCCCGCCGGTGGCCGCCGCCGGCGGCGTGCTGCGCGGCGAGGCCGGCGTCTTCGAGCTGGCGCAGGACGTCACCGTGCTCGGCCGCAGCCGCCGCTGCGACATCGTCCTCACCGACCCCAACGTCTCGCGCCAGCACGCCGAGGTCCGGCGGGCGGGCGGCGAGTTCGTGGTGCGCGACCTCGACTCGACCAACGGCCTCAGGGTCAACGGCCGCGTCGTCAAGCAGGCGACCCTGCGCGCCGGCGACCGTGTCGAGCTGGGCACGACCGAGCTGCGCTTCGAGAGGCGGTCGTGACCCAGGCGGTGGCGGTCGCGGGCGCCGGGCTCACCGGCGCCGGGTGGGCGGCGCTCTTCGTCGCACACGGCCTCGAGACGCGCCTCTACGACCCCGATCCCGAGGCGCTGGCGCGGGCCGCCCTGCGCGCCCCGCTGGCGGCGCGCTTCCTCGCCGAGCAGGGGCTCGCCGAGACGGCCGCCTGCGAGGTCGGGGTGGCCGCCCTCACCACCCACACCGACCCCGCGGTCGCCTTCGCCGGGGTGGCGCTGGTGCAGGAGTGCGCCCCCGAGGAGCCGGCGGTCAAGCGCGAGGTCTTCGCCCTCGCCGACCGGCTGGCGCCGGCCGCCGCGCTCATCGCGACGAGCTCCTCCGGGCTCTCGATCGGCGCCATCCAGGAGGCCGCCGCGCGGCCCGAACGCACGCTCGCCGCGCACCCGTACAACCCGCCCTACCTCGTGCCGCTGGTCGAGCTCGCCGGGGGGCCACGGACCGCGTCCGAGACCCTCGACCGGGCCGCGGCCTTCTACGAGAGCGTCGGCAAACGGCCCGTCGTCGTGCGCCGCGACGTCCCCGGCTACATCGCCAACCGCCTCTCGGCCGCGCTCTGGCGCGAGGCCATCGAGCTCGTGCGCAGCGGCGTCGCCAGCGTCGCCGACGTCGACCGCGCCGTCACCGACGGCCCCGGCCTGCGCTGGGCGGTCATGGGGCCGCACCTGCTCTACCACCTCGGCGGCGGCGAGGCCGGCGTGCACGGGCACCTGCGCCGCCTCGGCGGCGTCAAGGAGGACGTCCTCGACGACCTGGCCACCTGGACCGAGTTCCCCGCCGATGTCGCCGACCTGCTCGCCGAAGGGCTCGAGGCGGAGGTCGGCGACGTCGGCCTCGAGCGGCTCTCCGTCGCCCGCGATACCGCCCTGGCCGCCGTGCTCCGCGCGAGGCGCGGGGCGTGACGGCGGCGGGCATGCCCGGTCCCGTCCGCCCGGGGAGGCGCCGATGATCGACATCGTGCTGCTGGCACTGAAGATCGGCATCCTCGTGCTGCTCTACCTCTTCGTCTGGTGGGTGGTACGCCGTACCGTGCGCGACACCGTGACCGGACAGGCGGCCACGCCACCGCCCGACGTCGCCCTGCCGACCGCCGATGTGCCCCCGCCCCCGGTGTCCCCGGAGGAGCGCGACGCCCGGCGCGAGCAGCGCGACGCCGAGCGCACGATGGACGGCCAGCTGCTCGACTTCACCCCGCACATCAACCCGCGGCTCGTGGTCGAGAAGAGCTCGATCGTGCCCCCGGGCGTGATCTTCCCGCTCGAGGGCTGGGTGACCATCGGCCGCGCCCCGACGAGCAGCATCGTGCTCGACGAGTCGACCGTGTCGAGCACCCACGCGCGACTCGTCACGCGCGGCCAGATCTACGTCGTCGAGGACCTCGGCAGCACCAACGGGACGTACGTGAACGAGCGCGCCGTCACCGAGGCGCAGCTGAAGCTCGACAGCCGTCTGCGCATCGGCGAGACGGTGTTCCGCTACGAGGAGTGATCCCGCGGTGACCCTGGTCGCCCGCCACGCGGTGCGTACCGACATCGGCCTGCACCGGGAGGCCAACGAGGACGCCGCCGTCGCCCGGCCGCCGCTCTACGCCGTCTGCGACGGCATGGGCGGGGCGCGGGCCGGCGAGGTGGCCTCCGAGCTCGCCTGCGCCACGCTCGACGCACGGGTCGCCGCCGGCGACGACATCGTCGCCGCGGCTCACGCCGCCAATGCCGCGGTCTACGACGCGGCCGTCGACGACGAGACGCTGACCGGCATGGGCACCACGCTGACCGCCATGGTGGTCGACGGCGACGTGGCGCGCTTCGCCCACGTCGGCGACAGCCGTGCCTACCTGCTGCGCGACGGCGAGTTGCGCCAGGTGAGCGTCGACCACTCCGTGGTCGGCCAGATGATCCGCGACGGGGAGCTGACGCTCGAGCAGGCCGCCGTGCACCCGATGCGCTCGATCCTCACGCGCGCTCTCGGCACGGAGCCTTCGGTCGAGGTCGACGCCTACGAGCTCGCCCTGCGCGCCGGCGACGTCGTCCTGCTGTGCAGCGACGGCCTGACCGGCATGGTGCCGGACGAGCGCCTGCGGCGCGCACTGCGGCACGACGACCCCGAGGAGAGCGCCGCCGAGCTCGTCAAGCAGGCGCGCCGCGGCGGCGGCCTCGACAACATCACCGCGGTCGTCGTGCACTTCGCCGAGGCCGGCGGAGAAGCAGGCTCGGCGACCGTCTCCGCCGCCGTGGCCGGCGCGGTCGACGATACGGCCGTCACCGCCGCCGCGCCCGACGGCCTCACTGCGGACGACCCGTCCGGCGGCGGGGGCGGCTCGGCCGCCGTCGACGATCCGGCCGCCGGCGACGATCCGGTGGCCGACGCCGCCGCTGCCGCTCCTCTGCAGGCGGCACCGCGTGCGGCGCCCGCCTCGCCGGAGGCAGAGCGCGAGGCGCTGACGACGCGACGGCTCAAGATCGTCCTCGCCGTCCTGCTCGTCCTGCTCGTCCTCGCGCTGGGCGCCGCCGTCTCCCTGCAGGCCTTCTACTTCGTCGGTGTCGACGACGGCGACGTCGTCGTCTTCAGCGGCCTGCCCTGGGCGTTCGGGCCGCTGAAGATCCAGGACGTGTACGTACGCGGCACGCGGGCCTACGACTCGCTGACCCCCCTGCAGCAGCAGCTCGTCGACGAGGCGCGCATCCAGAGCCGAGACGGGGCCCTCGGCCTGCTCGAGACCCTGGAGACGCTGCCGTGAAGCCGCGCACCGTCGAACTCCTCTTCCTCGTGCTCGCCGGCGCGGCGGCGACCATGGCCTACGTGTCGGTGTACGCCGGGCGCTACGGCGAGGTCAGCCGGACCTCGATCGTCTACGCGCTGTTCTTCGTCGGCGTCTTCGTCGTCCTGCACTTCGTCGTGCGCTGGCTGCTGCCGCTGGCCGATCCCTACCTGCTGCCGGTCACGGCCCTGCTCTGCGCGCTCGGCCTCACGGCGATCTACCGCCTGGAGCCGCGGCTCGCCCTGCTGCAGGGCCGCTGGCTGCTCGTCGGCGCCGCGCTCTTCATCCTCACCGTGGTCGTCGTGCGCGACCCGCTGCGCCTCGACCGCTACCGCTACGTGATCGGCGCCGTCGGCCTCGGCCTGCTCGTCCTCACGATCCTCGCCGGCACCGAGGTGCGCGGCGCCCGGCTCTGGATCCGCCTCTTCGGCATGTCGATCCAGCCCTCCGAGTTCGCCAAGCTCGCGATCGTCGTCTTCCTCGCCGGCTACCTCGACGACAAGAAGGTCATGCTCTCGGTGCCGACCCGCCGCCTGCTCGGCGTGCCGGTGCCGGCCACCAAGTACTTCGGCCCGCTGCTCATCATGTGGGTGCTGTCGCTGGTCATGCTCGTCTTCATGAAGGACTTCGGCATGTCGCTGCTCTTCATGGCCGTGTTCGTCGCCCTTCTGTACATGGCGACGACGCGCATCGTCTACGTCGTGCTCGGCGCCGGGCTCTTCGCCGCCGCGGCCGCGTTCGCGCTCGCCGTCGTCCCGCACGTGCGCGACCGCTTCGACATCTGGATCGACCCCTGGCGGTACGCCGAGACCACCGGCTACCAGCTCCTGCAGTCGCTGTTCACGATGGCCGACGGCGGCGTCGTCGGGGCCGGCTTCGGTCGCGGCTACCTCCTGTACTCGGCCGGCGACCCCGTCGTCCCCGACATGGCGACCGACTTCATCTTCACCGCGCTGGCCAACGAGATGGGGCTGCTCGGCGCGGTCGCCGTCATCCTCTGTTTCCTGCTCTTCGTGTGGCGCGGCTTCAGGATCGCGGTCTGGGCCCCCGACGGCTTCTCCAAGCTGCTCGCCGGCGGCCTCGCCACCGCCTTCGGGCTGCAGACCTTCATCATCATC
>JAZBOM010000541.1:0-2035 GCA_036351205.1 Thermoleophilia bacterium
CGAGCGGCACAGCCGTCGTCGGACCGGTCACGCGCCGCGGCACCCTCTGCGAGGACCTGCTCCGCGGCCTGCCCGACTGGTTCGGCATCGAGGCGTCCATCGTCGAGTACCGGCGCACCGTCGAGGAGCTGCCGAGCTTCGTGGCGGAGGTGGACGGCGAGCCGGCCGGGCTGCTGGCCTTGAAGCCGACCGCCCCGGCCGCCGTTTCGTCTCCTGCCCCCGCGCGTGCCGGCGTCGCGCCGCCGGCCGTCAGAGCGGCCGCACCATGATGAGACAGGGGTCCTCGGGGCCCCAGACCGCGGGGATCACCTCGAGGGGCACGAAGCCCATGGCCTCGTAGAAGGCGCGCGTGCCGGCGTAGCCCTCGTCGTCGATCTCGGGCGCGAGGGTCTTCACGTGCAGGAGGGAGAATCCCTCGTCGCGCGCGTAAGCGGCCGCGCGGTCGACGAGCGCGCGGCCGACCCCGTGCCGGTGGTGCTCGCGACGCACGGCGAGGACGTGGAGTTCGAGGGCGGCGGGGCTGGTCGGCTTCAGGGCCAGCAGCCCGGCCGCTTCGCCGTCCACCTCCGCCACGAAGGTCGGCAGCTCCTCGACGGTGCGCCGGTACTCGACGATGGACGCCTCGATGCCGAACCAGTCGGGCAGGCTGCGGAGCAGGTCCTCGCAGAGGGCGCCGCGGCCCGTGACCGGTCCGACGACGGCAGTGTCGCTCGGGCTCGCGTCCCCCGCTGGACTCACGTCACGTCGCGCCGCATCGTCGTGTACACGGCGGCGACGCTGACCGCGGCGATGTAGGCGAGGCTGATCAGGAAGGCCGCGGGGCGCGAGAGGCCGATCTGGGCGGCCTCGGTCTCGGCGCCGATCGTCACGCCGCCGGCGACGACCTGGTCGAGGGCGGCGAACGGCAGGTACTGGCCGATCCGCGGCTTCAGCCCGACGACGATGCTCTCGACGGCGAGCGCCCAGATGAGCGTGCCGGCGACGGTCGCGGGCTGGTTGCGGAAGAGGGCGCCGAGCCCGACGCCGAACGACGCCATCAGGCCGGCGGTGACGAGGACGAGGACGAGGGTCTGCGCGACGTCGTCGTCGAAGAGCGGGCTGAGCTCCAGCTCGAGCCCGCGCACCTCGTAGCCCACCAGCGCGGTCAGGGTCACGAGAGCGCCGGCGACGGCCAGCACGACGACGCCGACCACGAAGCAGACGAGGAGCTTGGCGACAATGACGCGCGCCCGCCGCGGGGTGACCAGGTAGCTGTAGGTCACGGTCCCGTGGCGGTATTCGTTCGTCATGCTCAGGATGCCGAACACGAGGCCGAGCAGCGGGACGAGCGTCACGCCGGCGACGACAAGGCCGATCCCGCCGACGCTCTCGTCCTCGAGGAAGTCCGCCGGCGCGAACACGAGCACGAGGATCGCCGGCACGACGCTCACGAGCAGGGCGGCGATGAGCAGGCCGAGCGCCGTGCGCGTGCTGCGCAGCTTGAGGAACTCCGCGGCGACGAGGTCGATCACGACTCCGGCCTCCTGGTGCCGGCGATCTCGAGGAAGAGGTCCTCGAGGCTGGGCCGCTCGGTGAGCAACTCGTGCAGCACGACGTCGCAGTCGTGCGCCGCCTGGCCGACCTCGGCTGCGCTCGGGCCGCGGATCGCGAGCGCGTCGCCGAGCCGGTTGACGGCGGCGCCGCGCTCCAGCAGCCGCTGCTGCAGGAGCTCCGCCTGCGGGCTGCGCAGGCGGACTACAGGGCTCACGCTGGCGCCGAGCGAGGCGAGCGGGCCCTGGGCGACGAGGCGCCCCTTGCTGATGATGAGCACGTCGTCGACCGTCTGCTCGACCTCGGCGAGCACGTGGCTCGAGACGAGGATCGTCTTGCCCTCGCCGGCCCGGGCGCGGAGGAAGGTGCGCAGCCAGCGCATGCCCTCGGGGTCGAGACCGTTGGCCGGCTCGTCGAGCAGGAGCACGTCGGGGTCGCCGAGCAGGACGCAGGCCAGGGCGAGGCGCTGGCGCATGCCGGTCGAGTAGCCCTTCACGGCGCGGCG
>JAZBOM010000542.1:0-3149 GCA_036351205.1 Thermoleophilia bacterium
CCCCGCCGGCGTCGGCGCTCGCCGCCGCCTCGCCGGCGTCGGCGCTCGACGCCGCGCCGCCGGTCGGCCCCGACGATCTCGCCATGCTGATGTTCACGTCGGGCACCACCGGCGTGCCCAAGGCGGTGTGTCAGACGCTGCGCTCCCTCTCCAGCAACCCGGGGCACGTCGCCGGGGTGCTCGGCCTCGGCGCCGACGACCGCATCTTCATCAACACGCCGCCGTACTTCACCAGCGGCATCTGCCACTTCCTCACCCTGATGGCGCACGGCGGCGGCACGGCGGGTCAGCTGGGCTTCTACTTCGGCGCCGGCCTGCTCGATGAGATGGAGCGGCTCGGCTGCACCGGCTTCGGCGGCGCGCCGGCCCACCTCGTGCGGGTGGTCGAGCCGCTCGAGGGCCCGCGCGCCACGCCGCTGCGCTTCTGGGTCAGCTCCGGCGACCACCTGCCGTTGCCGGTGATCGAGCGCTTCCGCCGTCTCCTCCAGGGCGTCGGCCTCTTCAACATGTACGGCCTCACCGAGGTGAGCGGCCGGCTCTGCGTGCTGCCGCCCGGCGAGTTCGACGCGCGCGCCGGCTCCGTCGGTCGCCCCATCGGCGACATGCGCGTGCGCGCCCTCGACGCCGAGGGCCGCGACCTGCCGCCCGGCGAGACCGGCGAGCTCTACGTGACCGGCTCGCTGCTCATGCAGGGCTACCTCGACGAGCCCGAGATCACCGCGCGCACGCTCACCGCGCACGGTCTGCGCAGCGGCGACTTCGGCCACGTCGACGCCGACGGCTACGTCTGGATCGCGGGGCGCAAGGACGACATCATCAAGCGCGGCGGCGAGAAGGTCTCGACCGTCCACGTGCAGCAGGCTCTCGTGGCGCTCGATCGCTTCGCCGACGTCGCCGTGCTCGCGGCGCCCGACGAGATCCTCGGGCACGTGCCGGTCGCCTTCGTGGTGCCGCTCGAGCCCGAGGGCTTCAAGGCGACGCGCGTCCTGCGCGAGCTGCGCGACCTGCTGCCGTCCTCGTCCCTGCCCAGCCGCATCGTGGCCGTGCGCGAGATCCCGCGTACCGGCTCCGGCAAGGCGGTCCGCGCCGAGCTTCAGGCCTTGCTCGAGGCGGCCGGCTGATGGGCGTCGGCCGCTTCCCCCAGGTCGACGGGTCGCGCCCGCGCGGCCCGCGTCGCGCCGGCTTCCTGCGCGGTCTCGCCAGCACGAGCCCTGTGGCCATGCTCGTCGCTGCGCTGCTGCTCGTACCGGCGATCCTCGGGATCGAGGCTCTCTTCGTGAGCGGTGCGTGGTCGGGCGTGCCGCTGGAGTACTGGCTGCGCAAGTCGAGCGACGACTACGTGTACGTGTCGTGGACCGTGGCCCGCAACCGGCAGGATCCGCCGGGCGTGCCCGGCATCTACGTCCTCGGCGGCTCGTCGGCGCGTGAGAGCATCGTGGGCGGGGGGTCGCTGGCCAGGCGGGTCGAGGAGGCCGGGGGCCCGCCGGTCGTCGCGTTCGACCTCGGCTCGATGAACCAGAACTTCGCCCAGAGCCTTGCCGTCGCCGACAACGTGCCGCTGCCGGCGCTGCTCGTCGTCGGTGTGAACCTCGGTCGCTTCACGCCGTCGAAGGGTGCGAACCAGCAGCAGGCCGTCGGCAAGGAACTGCTGCTCGAGAGCGAGTACCTCCGCGACCACGTCAAGGGGATCGCCCCGCAGTACCGCGACGACTTCAGCATCCTGCCGGGCGTCTTCAGCTTCCTGACCAGCTACGCCGACCAGCAGGTGCGGGGGCTCCTCGCCGGCCGGCTCCCGGGGCGCAGTTACGGCCAGCACCGCTACAACCAGCGGTACCTGCACCCCGTCGCCGAGAAGGAGGCGATGGTGCGCAAGTGGAACAAGCGGCGCGCGCCGGTCTTCGAGAAGAACCTCGAGTTCAACCTCGGCATGCTGGAGCAGCTGCTCGAGCGCTCGCGGCAGCGCGGGGTCGAGGTAGTGCTGGTCGAGCTGCCGCGCAACGAGGAGATCGTGGCCGGGCGCTTCGACTGGGCGCTGGCGATGTACCAGCCGCGCGTGCGCGAGCTCGCCGGGCGCTACGGGGTGCCGTACGTCGACTTCTCCCAGGAGATCGGGCTCGACAACGAGGACTTCCACGACCTTTCGCACCTCGTCGAGCCGGGCCGCGAGCTCTGGGAGCAGCGCCTCGCCGAGGAGCTCGCGGCCTTCTACGCGCGGCAAGGCGCCGCCGGGACCGGTAGCACCGGCGACGCCGAAGACACCCCGTGAAGATCTACTTCTCCCTCTACCTGATCCCCGTCGTCGTCGTGGCGCTGGCGCTCTTCTGGCTCGTGCTGCGCGACGACCGCCGGCGGCTCTGGCTGGTGGTCGGCCTCTCGCTCGCGATCCTCGCCCTCCTGCACCCCGTGTTCGCCGTCGTCGCCCTCGCTCTGCTCCTCGTCACGCAGCAGGTCGTCGCCGCCCACGCGGCCGGCCGTCTCTCGGGCGGGCGCGCGGTGCTGATCGCCGTGCTCATCGCCGTGGTGACGCTCGCCGTCGGCAAGTACGGCCGCTCCGCCGCAATCGCGATGTGGGGCGGCGAGGAGTGGATCACGGCGCGCCTGCTCATGCCCCTGGGCATCAGCTACTTCGTCTTCCGCCTCATGCAGTACGTCTTCGACCACCTGCGCGGGGTCATCACCGACAACTCGTTCCTCCGCCTCGCGGCGTTCATCATGTTCATCCCGACCTTCCCGGCCGGCCCCCTCGAGACCTACCAGGGCTTCTACGGCAAGCGCAGCGTGGCCTTCGACCGCCAGCTGTTCTACATCGGCCTCCGCCGCATCGCCGTGGGCTACTTCAAGAAGGTCTTCATCGTCGACTTCCTCTTCGCCATCGCCTTCGGCGAGCTGCTGCGTACGATGGCGCGACCGGGCTTCGACCTCGACGAGCTGCACGCCTTCGCCGGCTGGGTCTACGTCATCGTCGTCTTCGTGCGCGCCTACTTCGACCTCTCCGCCTACACCGATCTCGCCATCGGCTTCTCGGCGCTCTTCGGCTTCCGGATCATGGAGAACTTCAACCTGCCGTTCCTCAGCAAGAACCTCGGCGACTTCTGGCGCCGCTGGCACATCTCGCTCTCGAGCTGGGTGCGCAACAACGTGTACTTCCC
>JAZBOM010000543.1:0-2249 GCA_036351205.1 Thermoleophilia bacterium
CATCATCGCCATCCTGGGCATGGACGAGCTCTCCGACGAGGACAAGGTCGTCGTGCAGCGGGCGCGCAAGATCGAGCGCTTCCTCAGCCAGCCGTTCAACGTCGCCGAGCAGTTCACGGGGCGGCCGGGCAAGTACGTACCGCTCGCCGAGACCGTGCGTGGCTTCAAGGAGATCCTCGAAGGCCACGGCGACGATCTTCCCGAGCAGGCCTTCTTCATGGTCGGCGGCATCGAGGAGGCGGCCGACCAGGCGAAGCAGATGAGCGGCCGCACCGAAGGCGGCTGAGCCCGGCATGGCGGAGCACCCCCCGATCCAGGTCGAGCTGGTCACACCCGAGGGTGAGGTCTACAAGGACGCCGTGACCCTCGTCGTGCTGCCCGGCGTGGAGGGCGAGCTCGGCATCATGGCCGGGCACCAGCCGCTCGTCACCCTGCTCGCGGTCGGCGAGACCCGCATGCAGAAGGCGGACGGCACGTACGACTACGTGGCCACCGGCATCGGCTTCGCCGAGGTGCTCTTCGACCGCGTCCTCATCGTCGTCGACCACGCCGAGGAGGCGGGCCGTATCGACATCGAGCGCGCCGAGGTGGCGCGGCGGCGCGCCGCCGAGCGTCTGCGCCTGCGCGACGACCCCGAGGCCCGCGCCGAGGTCGACCTGTACCGCGCCGAGCAGGCACTGCGCCGCGCCGAGAACCGGCTTCACGTCGCCCAGCGGCGCGGTTGACCCGCACGCGGCGGAGGCAGCACGGTGGGTGAAGCAACGGACACGGCGGCGCCTCGGCACGGGGAGCGCCTGCTCGTCAGGGGCGGCGCCCGCCTCGAGGGTGAGGTCGTCCTGGCGGGCGCCAAGAACTCCGCCCTCAAGTTGCTCGCCGCGAGTCTGCTGACGCCCGAGACCTCCGTCGTCCACCGTGTGCCGCGCATCACCGACGTCGAGCTCATGGTCGCGATGCTGAGAGCCCTCGGCGCGCGGGTCACCAGCGAGGGTGCGACGCTGACCATCGATCCGGGCGGGCGCCTCGAGGGCTGCGCTCCCTACGAACTGGTGCGGCAGATGCGCGCCAGCATCATCGTCATGGGACCGCTCGTCGCCCGCCTCGGCGAGGCCACCATCGCCATGCCCGGCGGGTGCAACATCGGCCCGCGGCGCATCGACTTCCACATCCGCGGGCTCGAGAAGCTCGGCGCCCGCATCGACATCGACCACGGTTTCATCAAAGTGCGCGCCGACCGGCTCAAGGGCGCCGTCGTGGCCCTCGACTACCCCAGCGTCGGCGCCACCGAGAACCTGCTGATGGCGGCCACGGCCGCCGACGGCGTCACCGTGATCGAGAACGCCGCCCGCGAGCCCGAGATCGTCGACCTCGCCGCCTTCCTCGGTGCCATGGGGGCCGTCATCGACGGCGCCGGCACGAGCACGCTCCAGGTCGAGGGCGGTCACGCCCTCCACGGCGCCGAGCACACCGTCATCGCCGACCGCATCGAGGCCGGCACCTACCTCATCATGGGGGCCACGACGGCCGGCGATGTCACGGTGCTGGGGCTCGACCCGGCGCATCTCGAGCTCTTCCTCGCCAAGCTGCGCGCCGCCGGGGTCGAGGTCGACGAGGGTGAGCGGCGCATCCGCGCGCGCCGCGACGGCCCGCTCGCCCCGGTCGACATCTCCACCTTGCCGCACCCGGGCTTCGCGACCGACCTGCAGGCCCAGATCATGGTGCTGCTCTCGCTCGCCGAGGGTACCTCCATCGTGACCGAGAACGTCTTCGAGAACCGCTTCGTCGTGGTCGACGAGCTCAATCGGCTCGGCGCCGGCATCGTCACGAGCGGCCACCACGCCGTGGTCGCCGGACCGCGGCGCCTGAGCGGCACCGTCGTCGAGGCGCCGGACCTGCGCGGCGGCGCCGCCCTCGTGACCGCCGGGCTCGCCGCCGACAACACGACCGAGGTGCGCGCTGCCGGGCACATCTTCCGCGGGTACGAGAGGCTCGAGGAGAAGCTGCGCGCCTTGGGCGCCGATATCGCGAGTGACGTCCCCGGCGCGGCTTCGCCGGGGACCGGGGCGGGCGCAGCGGGGCCGGGCGTGGCGACCGATGGTACCATCTAGGCAGGCTTTCGGGCCCGCACACCCATGGGTAACTACCGCGTCTACAGAGTCGGCGAAGACGAGCCCGTCCGCCGCGGCCACGCGCCGCCGCTGGGCACGCCGCCGCCTGCGCCGCGTGCGCGCTCGGCAAAGAGTCGCCGGCGC
>JAZBOM010000544.1:0-4893 GCA_036351205.1 Thermoleophilia bacterium
CGAGGTCGCCCCTGCATCGCGAGGCCGGCTCGCGGCCCGCCTGACGCGCCGCGTTTCTTCGACGCCCCGTTGGGAAGGTGTGCGTCATGAGACGCCCGTCGACCGTGACGCTCGCAGTCCTGATCGCCGCCGTTGTCATCGTGGCTCTCGCCGCGCTCGCGCTGTGGCCGGCGGGGGAGCCGGCCGACCCGGGGTCCCAGGCGGGCACGACCGACGGCGCGACCGACCCCGAGGGGCCGCCGCCCGCCGAGAGTCCCGAGCGAGGCCCCGCGCCGCCGGCGGTCACGCTCGAGCTCGTCGCCGGCGGACTGGCACAGCCGATCTACGTGGGCACGCCGCCCGGCGACCCCCGTCTCTTCATCGTCGAGCGCGCCGGCCTGGTCCTCGTGTACGAGGACGGCCGTGTACGGCCGCGGCCCTTCCTCGACCTCCGCGACCGGGTGTCCACCGGCGGCGAACGCGGTCTCCTCTCCCTCGCCTTTCACCCGGAGTTCGCGGCGAACGGCCGCCTGTACGTGAACTTCACCGACACGGCCGGCGCCACGCGCGTCGTCGAGTACGTCACGACGGACGACGGCCGCGCCGCCGACCCGGCCTCCGCCAGCGTCCTCCTCACCGTGGACCAGCCGTACGCGAACCACAACGGCGGTCAGATCCAGGTCGGCCCGGACGGTCTCCTCTACGTGGGCATGGGCGACGGCGGCGGCGCCGGCGACCCCGACGACACCGCCCAGGACGACGGCAGCCGTCTCGGCAAGCTGCTGCGCATCGGGCTGGGCGCCTCACCGTCCGGCTGGCAGGCCTTCGCGAAGGGCTTGCGCAACCCCTGGCGCTTCTCGTTCGACCGCGTCACCGGCGATCTCTGGATCGCCGATGTCGGCCAGAACGCGATCGAGGAGGTGAACCGGCTCCCGGCCGGCCGGGAGCCGCAGGTGAACTTCGGCTGGCCGGCGTATGAGGGCTCGGCGCTCTACCGCCGAGAGGTCGCCGACGACCTGGATCGCGAGGCGCTCGAGTGGCCGGTCGTCGAGTACACGCACGCTGAAGGACGCTCTATCACCGGCGGGTACGTCTACCGCGGCGCGGCACTGCCGGAGTTGCGCGGCTGGTACGTCTTCGGGGACTACGTCTCGGGGCGGGTGTGGGCCTTCGACCCCGCGAGCGGCGCACGCGTGCCGCTCGCCGACGCGGACGGCCGCATCGAGCAACTCGTCTCCTTCGGCGAGGACGGCGCCGGCGAACTCTACGCGGTCTCCTTGACCGGCACCGTCTACCGCATCGCGCCGGCGCGCTGACCGGCCGCGCGCTGAGCCGGGCCGACGCGCACCGGCCTCACGCCTGCGTCAGCCGGCGCCACGCCTCCACGTACTTCTCCGAGGTGCGCTGCGCGACCTCGGGCGGCAGCTCGGGCCCGGGCGCCGTCTTGCCCCAGTCGAGCGTCTCGAGGTAGTCGCGCACGTACTGCTTGTCGAAGCTCGGCTGGCTCAGGCCCTCTTCGTAGCCGTCGAGCGGCCAGAAGCGCGAGGAGTCGGGCGTGAGAGCCTCGTCGATGAGGATGAGCTCGCCGTCGAGCAGGCCGAACTCGAACTTGGTGTCGGCGATGATGATGCCGCGCTCGAGCGCGTACTCGGCGCCGACCCGGTAGAGCTCGAGCGCCGTGTCGCGCACCTTCTCGGCGAGCTCGCTGCCGAGCAGGTCGACCGCGCCGGCGAAGTCGATGTTCTCGTCGTGGGCGCCCTGCTCGGCCTTGGTCGACGGGGTGAAGATCGGCTCCGGCAGGCGGCTCGCCTCGACCAGACCCTCAGGGAGGCGGATGCCGCACACGGCGCCGGTCCGCTCGTAGTCCTTGCGGCCGGAGCCTGTGAGGTACCCGCGCACGATGGCCTCGACGGGAAGCGCCTCGGCGCGGTGCACGACCACCGACCGCCCGGCGAGGTGGGCGTGCTCCGCGTCGGTCGCGAACGGCTCGGCCTCGATCAGGTGGTTGGGCACGAGGCCGCTGGTACGCGCGAACCAGAAGTTCGAGATCTGCGTGAGCACGACGCCCTTCTCGGGGATGGGCGTGGGAAGGACCACGTCGAAGGCCGAGAGCCGGTCGCTGGTGACGATCAGCAGCTCGTTGGGCGCGTACTCGTAGACATCGCGGACCTTGCCGCGGGCGAGCAGGGGCCAGGCGCTCTCGTTCGACTCGTAGAGGACGGTCATCGGCGCGGGTCTCCTTTCTCCGCCGGCGAGGCGGCGATGAGGTCGAGAAGAGCGGCCGCAGCCTCGTGCGGCCCGTCGCTGGCGAAGCCGTCGATGCCGAGACGGGTGCGCAGCTGCCCGACGAAGACGCCGGCGGCGAAGGCCGCCGCGAACGTGCGCCCGGCGATGGCCTCGTGCTCGGCCTCGCGCTGTGCCGCCCCGAAGGGGTTGGCGAAGTAGCCCTTCGTCAGCCCCGTCGCGGTCGTCGTGCCCCGCGACATGGCGGCGCCTTCGCGGAACACGGCGAGCGCCGCCTCGGCCGTCGGGAAGCGCTCGATCACAGGGTGGCCTGCGTCGACCGGCTCGTGGTTGTTGGCGTACAGAAGGAGGTCGACCGGGTAGCCGCGGAGGACCTCGTCGAGGGTCGTCACCGGCAGGACGACGCGCGCGTTGACACGGTTGGCGGCCATGATGATCGAGCGGTCGAGCTGCCCGAAGGCGTAGCCCTGCTGCAGGTCGTCGAGGCGCACGAACGCGCCGATCTCGGTGCCGTACCCCCGCAGGGCTCCGACCTCGTCGATCTCGAGGCTGCCCATGTCGTCGGCCACGACGCGCAACTCGCGAAGCCGGCCGGCACCGCTCACGCGGAGTGCCTCGAGCGTCTCCGACTTGCCGGTCGCCGTGTCGCCGATGATGAGCACGTTCGCCTCACGGCCGTCGTCGAGGGCGACGCGCGCGAAGGCGCCGTGGAAGGGCATGAGACCGCGCTTCATCACCGCCACGTTGTGCAGTGTGAGCACCATCTTCTTCACGTAGCCGAAGTAGCCGAAGCGGTCCTCGAGCGGCACGGCGGCGACCAGCAGCCGCGAGCTCTCGTCGTCGTGGTAGACGGTGGGCTGCTCGCCGAAGCGGTCGAGCGCCGCCGGCGGCGCCCCGAAGAGGTAGACGGCGTCGGGGCCGGCGGCGATCTCCTCGTCGCTGGCGATCTCGAAGAGGTTGGCGAGGCTGAGACCGAGGCCGGCGAAGCGCTGGTGGAAGTAGACGAAGACCGTGAGCCGGCCGACGAGCGCTGGGTAGCAGAGCCACTGGTCGCGCTCGAGCGTGAGCCCGTCGAGCGGGTTGTCCTCGACCTCGAGGAAGCACCCGCTGCGCGCGTTCATCGGCGGGTCGAGCAGCAGTGGCGGGTACATGAGGAGGTGCCTGACGAAGGGCACGCCGCTGAGGAGCTCGCGGTAGCGCGCGGGGACGGGCCAGCGCCGCTGCACGGCGATGACCCCGACCTCGCAGCCGGCCGCCACCTGGCGGTACACGCGCGGGTGGGTGCCGGTGATGTTCTCGACGACGTCGCGGTAGAGCGCGCGCACCAGCCCGCCCAGAGTCTCGACGGTCTCGTTGAACGTGCGATACGGGCGGGCCGCCTCGTCGCCGACCTCGGTGTGGCGGATCATGAACCGGTCGTAGCTGCGCCAGAAGTCGTAGAGCCCCTCGACGAAGGCGTGCAGCCGCTCGCGGCGGGCGATCAGCTCCTGGTGCCCCCCGGTGATACCGACGAACCGCTCGATCGGGTTGTTGGCGAGGAGGCGCAGCAGCTCGAGGAGCTCGGCCCGGCGCTCGTCGGGCTCGCCCTCCAGCCCGAGCCCGGCCAGAGCCGCGGGGTCGTGGGCCTCCAGGCGGTCCACGTACAGGCCGACGACGCGGGCGAACGCCTCGCTGTCGGCGAGCTCCTGGGTGGTACGGCACAGCCCGCCGTCGGTGTGCAGGACGGCCTGACGCTCATCTATGTCGAGTCGCTGCTGCGCCATGGGGGACGGACTCTACCATGCCCGCTCGCGCCCTCCGTGAAGCCACTGCCGAGTTCCGATGAGGATCGCGGCGGTGGCCGGCGGCGGCTACGCGAGGCTTGAAGGGACGCCGCTCGGCAGAGGCCGGTCGCGGGGCTGCCTTCGCCCACGGGACGGCGGTCGCGCGTCGGCCGTGCCCGGGCGGAGGATGCGGGCCGGCCGCGCCCGGGCGGAGGATGCGCGCCGGCCGGGCGTGCTTCAGGACGCGCGCCCGCCGCCGGGCCGCGCGCCGACCAGCATCCACGAGACGTGGTGGTGCACCGAGCCGTCGATCTGCGGCTCGATGTACTCGTGCTCGTAGAGCTCGCGCACCTCGAGGAACGCGAACGCGTCGCGCAGCTCGCGCTCGCGCGCGAAGTGCAGGTAGACGGCGTCGACGAACGAGTCGATCTCGCCGGCGACGACGACGCCCTTGGCGAAGTGCTCGGGGTCGTGGGGCGAGAGGGTGGCGAGGAAGAGGAGCCCGCCGGGCGCGAGATGACGCCGCACGCAGGCGGTGAACGCCTCGCGCCCGGCGGGCTCCAGCAAGTGGTACAGACCGTTGGTCACGACGGCGTCGAACCAGCCGGCGTCGAGGTCCTCGAGGCGGGAGCGCACGAAGCGCAGGCCGTGGGCGAACGTCTCGTCGCCACGCGCGAGCTCCTCGCGGCGCCGCTCGGCGAGGTCGATCGCCTCAGTGGACGCGTCGACCCCGACCACCGAACCGCCGAGCCGGCCGCGCAGGTGGAAGGCGTCGCGGCCGTAGCCGCAGCCGAGATCGAGCACACGGAGGAGCGGCCCGCGACGCCCCAGCGTCGCCAGGCGCTCCTCCGCGAGCACCGCGATCGCGGAGGGCCCGACGCCCCAGCGCCGCCCGAGGCGTGCGTAG
>JAZBOM010000545.1:0-2901 GCA_036351205.1 Thermoleophilia bacterium
ACCCGCTGTGACGCCCCAAGCCTCAGGCGCCGTCGTAGGCGACCCCCGGCCGCGCCGTCGGCCGCGGCTGCGCCCTGACCGCGCCGGCGGTCGCCGGGCCGACGGCGACGGTCGCCACCGCCGGTGCGCGCAGCAGTGACCAGCAGACGACGGCGATCGCTGCGGCCACCGCCATCAGCACCCACGACGGACGATACGAGCCCGTGCGGTCGACCAGGAGACCGAAGACGGGCGGCCCGACCACGATGCCCACGTTGACCATCGCCGAGCAGAGCCCCGCTGCGAGGCCGGCGCGCCGCGCGCCGCCGATCTCGCCGGCCAGCGTGCCGTACAACCCTGCCCAGCCGATCGCCGCGACGCCGAAGACGGCGAGGCAGGGGTAGAGCAGCCAGCCGAGGTCGCCGCCCGAGACCGCGAACAGCGCGCAGACGCCGAAGGCCGTGATGGCGAGCGCCAGAAGGGCGGGCTTGCGGTGACCGCGGAACAGGCGGTCGCTCACGAGGCCGCTGCCGGGCTTGCCGAAGGCGCCGGCGGCCTCGCAGAGGGCGAGCAGGCCGCCGGCCGCCACAGCCGTGTAGGCCAGCGACTCGTTGAGGAAGAGGACCATGTGGGCGAGGGCCGAGAACTCGACGATGCCGAGGAAGAGCCCGCCGGCGGCCAGCAGCCAGATGTCGCGCCGCCGGAGCAGGGCGAGGACTCCGGCCCAGCCGCTCTCGCCGGGCGCGGTGCCGGCTGCGCCGGCGACCGCCGCGCCTCCGGCCGCGCCGGCGACCGCCGCGCCGCTGCGTCCGGCCCGGCCGCCGTCGCCCCGCGCGTCGCCGGCGTACGCGACGACGCCCGGCCGCAGCGGCCGCCCGGCGGGCTCCCGGTACAACACGAAGCACACGACGGTGATCGCCATTGCCAGCAGGCCGACGAAGAGGAAGCCGTACTGCCAGCCCATCGTCAGGGCGACGGTTGGGAGCAGCGCCGCCCCGGCGATGCCGCTCACGTTGATCGCCGACTGGTTCAGGCCGATCGCCGTCGCCCTCTCGCGGGGCGGGAACCACGTGACGAGCGCCTTGACCGCCGAGGGGTAGATGCAGCCGCACCCGATGCCCGAGAGCGCGAGCAGCGCGAGCAGCACGGGGTACGACGGCGCGACGAACAGCAGGCCGACGCAGAGGCCGGCGACGAGCGTGCCCGGGACGAGCACGCGCTTGACGCCGACGCGGTCGACGAGCAGGCCGGCGGCGATCATCGCCGGGGCGTAGGTCACCGCCGTGGCACTCATCAGCGAGCCGACCTCCGCGCTGCTCAGGTCGAACGCCTCTTTGAGGAAGGGGGCGAGGGGGCCGACGCTCAGCCGGGAGAGGTAGACGATCAGGTACGACGCCCAGACGGTGCCGAGGATGACGAAACGGTACGAGGGCCCTGCGGGCCGGATCGCGGCGCGGTCCTTCACGTCCACGTCCCTTCTCTTCGGGAGCGCCGGCGGGCGGGTCTCGAGGCGGCGCGGGCTGCGGCCGGTGAGCCTCGGCGCGGCGCGGGCTGCGGCCGGTGAGACCTCGGCGGCGGCCGGCTGCTCCGGTGGTCGGAGGCGGGCGATGTCGCAGCGCGCCCTCGGCGGTCTGCGCGTCGCCCGGCCGCTGCGGCATGCCGCGAAGAAGCGCGCGGTGAGCGGGGCAGCGTGCCGGGGGTGAGGACGAGGGGGTCGGCGAGTGGTGGGTCGCCGGGGGCTGTCCTCGGGCACGGTGATTGTAGCGCGGCGCCTCGGGGGCCGCCGGGCGCCGGCGCCCGGCGGCCGTCCAATCCGGCAGAGGGCGACTCACCAGAATGGCCAATGCCGACCCGTCAGACCGCGCGGCGAAGGGCCATCTCGGACGGTGGGTCGCAGGCGGCCGGCCCGCGGCCGATGGCCGCTCCGCCGCCGACGGCCGGCCCCTCGTCGTACGCGGCGCTACCCGAGCTCGGGCTGCATCGCCCCCAGCATGTTGAGCAGCAAACCGATGAGCAGACTGCCGACGAAGAAGGCGATGACGATCCACACGGCCGCCTTCTTGCCGAAGAGCGGCACCAGCAGGGCGATCGACGACAGGCAGATGCCGTTGCCGGCGATCGTCAGCGCGATGGCGTGACCCATCGGCAGGCCCGACTCCATGAGCGGCGCGAGGATCAGCACGTCCTCGCCCGAGCACAGGAAGATGGGGACGCCGATGCCGGCGGCGAGCAGCAGCCCCAGGGGACCGGAGAGATAGTCGCCGACCACGTAGGCCGGCAGGTACAGGGCGAACGCCGTGCCGATGAGCATGCCGATGATGATGTACGGGGCGAGCTGCCGCATCAGGTCGAAGGCGGTCTCCATCGAGGAGTCGGTCTTGCCGATCTTGACGGCGCTGCTCGAGCAGCCCTTGCAGGCCATGCACCCCTTCTCGGGGAACTCGGGGTCGCGCTCGCCGAGGAACTCCTCGATCAGGGTCCCGGTGATCATGCCCAGGGCGAAGATCGAGACGATGCGCCAGAACGTGTACTCGAGTCCCAGCGTGCCGTACGAGAAGACGATGACGAAGGGGTTGAGCACGGGGACGACCATCATGAAGGTGACGACCGCCCGTAGCCGGACCTTCTGCGTGAGCATGAGGCTGAAGGCGAAGGCCACGGCGGCGCAGCTGCAGACCGGCAGCAGCGAGGCGAAGAGTCCGGCGCCGAGCATCGACTTCGGCAGCCAGCGCGTGTCGTCCATGACGTCCCGGGCGACGACCCCCGAGAGCACGCAGCCGGCGACGAAGTAGGGGAAGGTCGACATCGAGAACGTCGTCAGGATGTGGAAGAAGGAGGCGTCGTGTGCGGCCTTCTCGGTGATCGACTTGCCGCAGTACATGCACCAGGCGTAGAAGAGGATGGCGAGGATCGCGAGCACCC
>JAZBOM010000546.1:0-4596 GCA_036351205.1 Thermoleophilia bacterium
GCCCAGCACGAGATCGACGTGCGCGTCGTGCTGGACGGCGGCTCCGCGGCCACGACGCTCTACTTCAGCGACCTGACCCACGAGTACGTGACCATGAACGCGGAGTACACGACGTGATCCGCGTCCATCAGTTCCACCGCGACCACGAACCGGCGCGCAGCACCTGCGGCGTGCGCGCCGCCCCGACCCGGGAGGCCCCATGACGGTACGCCAGCAGAAGACGGTCCAGACCCTGCTCGAGGCGATGCCGTACATCCGCCGCTTCTGGGGCACGACCGTGGTCCTCAAATACGGCGGCGCGGCGATGACCTCGCCGCGCCTGCAGGAGGAATTCGCCGAGGACCTGGTCCTCCTGCGGCTCGTCGGCATGAAGCCGGTGGTCGTCCACGGCGGCGGCCCCGACATCACGCGCTACATGAAGCGCCTGGGCCTCGAGGTGAGCTTCGTCGACGGTCACCGCGTGACCGATGCGGCCACGATGGAGATCGCCCGCATGGTCCTCGTCGGCAAGGTCAACAAGGACATCGTCGGCCTCATCAACCGGCACGGGGGGACGGCCGTCGGCCTGTCGGGCGAGGACGGCCGCCTGCTGCGGGCGCGCCCCAAGCAACACCTCGACGCCGCCGGCAACGAGGTCGACCTCGGCTACGTCGGTGAGGTCGTCGAGGTCGACACCGACGTGCTGCGGCTGCTCTCCCAGGGCGCGATCCCGGTCGTGGCCAGCGTGGGGAGCGGGGAGGACGGTCAGGTCTACAACATCAACGCCGACACGGTCGCCGGCGAGCTCGCCGCGGCGCTCGGCGCCGAGAAGCTCGTCTTCCTCACCGATGTCGAGGGCCTCTACGAGAACCAGGACACCGAGGAGACGCCGGTGTCGGAGTGCGACCTGCGCCACCTCGGCACGTTGCAGGCCGCCGGCCGCATCAGCGGCGGCATGCTGCCCAAGGTGGCCGCCGTGCGCCGCGCCCTCGAGGCCGGTGTGGCCAGCGCCCACATCATCGACGGCCGCGTCGAGCACGCCGTCCTGCTCGAGATCCTGACCGACGCCGGCTGCGGGACCAAGGTCACCCGGTGACCGCGGCGGCGACACCGGCGGGCACCGGCGCTTGCATATTGCCCGAGGGGGTGATGTATTCTATGCACTTTCTGTGCGCCGCCGGGGCGGCGACGGCCGGTGCCTGCGCGCCGGCGAGGCCGAAGGAGGAGCCGGTGGCTCGCACCACGAAGCGCGTGCCGATGAGCAAGTCCGAGCGACAGCGCCTCATCCAGACCGTCGTGCAACAGCGCGACATCGCGACCCAGCGCGAGCTCGTGCACTCGCTGAGCGCCCTCGGCTGCGACGTCACCCAGGCCACGGTCTCGCGCGACATCCGCGAGCTCGACCTGCAGAAGGTGCGCACCCACCTCGGACGCGCCAAGTACGTGCTCTCCTCGCGCGAGCGCCCGAAGGACCCCGAGCAGGCCGCGCGCCACGTGCTGCACGACTTCGCGCGCTCCGTCCTGGTCGCGCAGCACACCGTCGTCGTGCGCTGCGAGATCGGCACCGCCTCGACGGTGGCGCGCCAGATCGACAACCTCAATCACACCGACATCATCGGCACGCTGGCCGGCGACGACACCTTCGTCGTCATCGTCGCCGACACCGAGACCGCGCACGAGATGAAGCGCTACCTCGATCGTCTCCGAGAGGCCTAGCGCGCAGGCACCGCTCCGCGCGCACGCCATCCTGGTCTGACGGCCGGCGGGCCGGCTTCGCCCGCGCCGGCCGCGGCCCTCCTCCGCCTCTTCCGCGCCGGCGAACCGGCGAGAAAGGACCGACCACCATGGACAATGGAATCGCCGTCCTGGCCTACTCAGGCGGCCTCGACACCTCGGCCCTCATCCCGTGGCTGAAGGAGAAGTACGGCTACGACGTGGTCGCCTGCCTGATCGACGCCGGCCGCGTCAAGGACATCCCCGGCATCGTCGCCCGCGCTAGGGCGGCCGGCGCCGTCGAGGCCCTGGCCATCGACGCCAAGGAGGAGTTCGCCGAGCACTACTGCCTGCCGGCGCTGATGGGCAACGCGCTCTACGAGGACAAGTACCCCTTGGTCTCCTCGCTCTCGCGGCCGCTGATCGCCAAGAAGCTCGTGCAGACGGCCCACGCCTTCGGCGCGACGGCCGTCGCCCACGGCTGCACCGGCAAGGGCAACGACCAGGTGCGCATCGACGTCGGCGTGCGCAGCCAGGACCCGTCGCTCAAGATCATCGCCCCCGCCCGTGAAGCCGACTGGCCGAGTCGTGAGGAGCTCCTCGACTACGTCGCCGCGCACGGTATCCCGGTCAATCTCACCAAGAAGAGCCCCTACTCGATCGACGAGAACCTCTGGGGGCGCAGCAACGAGTGCGGCGTGCTCGAGGACCCGTGGGTGGCGCCGCCGGACGACGCCTTCCAGTTCGTGATCGACGCCAAGGACGCGCCCGACGAGGCGCAGCACGTCATCGTCTCGTTCGAGAAGGGCAAGCCTGTGGCGCTCGACGGCAAGGCGATGGGCCTGGTCGAGCTGATCGAGACCATCGACGCGATCGGCAACGCGCACGGCTTCGGCCGCGTCGACATGATCGAGAACCGCCTGGTCGGCATCAAGAGCCGCGAGGTCTACGAGGTCGCCGGCTCGCTCGCCCTCATCACCGCCCACCGCGAGCTCGAGGACCTCGTGCTCACCCGCGACCTCCTGCACTTCAAGCGCACCATCGAGGGCAAGCTCGCCGACATGGTCTACGAAGGCCAGTGGTTCGACCCGCTGACCGAGGCCTGCAAGGCGTTCCTCTTCCAGAGCCAGGAGCGGGTCACCGGCGACGTGCGCCTCAAGTTCTACAAGGGCACCTGCGTGCCCGACGGGCGGCGCAGCGACTACTCGCTCTACAGCTACAAGCTCGCCACCTACACGACCGAGGACGAGTTCTCACACGAGGCCGCGGCGGGGTTCATCCAGCTCTGGGGTCTGCCCATCGAGATCTGGGCGCGGATCGGCAAGGAGCACGGGCTCATGCGCGAGCTGAGCGACGAGGGCGAGCTCGCCCTCGAGACCTGAAGCGAGGGTCGTGCGCAACGAGGGCCGACGGCGAGGTAAGGGGACGCGATGACGTCGCGGACGACGAGAGCGCGGACCGGCCGCGCGACGGCGCGGCCGGCGGAGGCGGCGCCGTGAGCGTCGCGCGCTCGGGCCGCTTCGCCGGCGACCGCGACCCCGCGTTCGTCGCCCTCAACTCGTCGCTGGCCCTGGACTGGCGCCTCTGGCGCGAGGACATCGAGGGCAGCGTCGCGCACGCGCATGCGCTCGAGAAGGCCCGGGTGCTGAGCGCGGCGGAGCGGCGAGCCGTCGAAGAGGGGCTCGCCGCCGTCGGCCGCGAGATCGAGGCCGGCACGTTCGTGCCGCGCGACGAGGACGAGGACGTCCACATGGCGATCGAGCGCCGGCTCACCGAGCTGGCGGGCGACGCCGGCGCCAAGCTGCACACCGGGCGCAGCCGCAACGACCAGGTGGTGACCGACGTGCGCCTGCACCTGCGGCGCGTCGTCGAACGGCAGGACGCGGCGCTCGGCGCGCTGCAGGGCGTGCTCATCGGGCGCGCGGCAGACCACGTCGAGACGCTGCTGCCCGCCTACACGCACCTGCAGCGCGCCCAGGTCACCTCGCTCGCCCAGCACCTGCTCGCCTACGTCTGGATGCTCGACCGCGACCGTGGGCGCCTGGCGGCGGCCCGGGGGTCGTGTCTCGAACTGCCGCTCGGCGCCGGGGCCGCGGTCGGGCTCAACTACGAGCTCGACCGCGAGACCGTCGCCGCCGAGCTCGGCTTCGACCGCGTCGCGGAGAACTCGATCGACGCGGTCGCCTCGCGCGACTTCGTCCTCGACTACCTGGCGGCGGCCGCGCAACTCGGCTCGCACCTGAGCCGGCTCGGCGCCGAGCTCGTGCTCTGGTCGAGCGCCGAGTTCGGCTTCGTGCGCCTGCCCGACGCGTTCTCCGGTGGGTCGAGCATCATGCCGCAGAAGCGCAACCCCGACGCGGCCGAGCTGATGCGGGCGGCCGCGCCGCGGCTCGCCGCCGATCTCGGCGGCCTCCTCGGCGTGCTGCACGGCCTGCCGCTCGCCTACAACACCGACCTGCGCGAGGACAAGCGCTACCTCTTCGACGCCGTCGACTGCCTCGACGCGCTGCTGCCCGTCGTCGATGGCCTGCTCGAGGGCGTCGAGTTCGACGCGGCGCGGATGGCCGCCGCCTGCGACGCCGCCCTGGCGGCCACCGACGTCGCCGACTATCTCGTCGGGCGCGGTGTCCCGTTCCGTGAGGCGCACCACCTGACGGGGGCCCTGTTGCGTCGGGCTCTCGAAGCCGGCGTCGAACTCGGCAACGTGGCGATCGACGATCTGCGTGCGCTGTCAGCCGCCTTCGATGAGGGCTACTACGAGCTGCACGACCCGGCCGCCGCCCTGGCGCGCAAGCGCTCGCGCGGCGGCTCGGCTCCCGAGCGCGTGCGCGAGCAGCTCGAGCTGGCACGCGCCGCGGTCGCGGCGCGCGCCTGATCCCCGCCGCGGCGCCACCGTACGGGCGC
>JAZBOM010000547.1:0-2185 GCA_036351205.1 Thermoleophilia bacterium
CGGCGGCCGGCGCTCGTCGTCTCGCGGCCCGAGGCGCTCGGCAACGCCAGCGGCCACAGCGTCCTCGCGATGATCACCAGCGCCGGCCACAGCCGCTGGCCGCTCGATGTGCCGGTCGCCGACCTCGACGCGGCCGGGCTGCCGGCGCCGTCCGTGGTGCGCATGAAGCTCTTCACGCTCGACGACAGCCTGGTCGTGCGCAGCGCCGGCCGGCTCGCCGAGGGCGATGCGCGCGCGGTCGAGGCGGCGCTTGGGCGGCTGTTCAGCCCAGGCGTGCTGACGGCGTGACCGAACGTCACCGCGCCAGGCCGAAGAACGTCCGTCAATGCGCTGTTGCGCGACCATCTCATCGCCTGGGCGGGCGCCGACGACCTGCAGGCGCAGGCCTTCAGCGACCCGATGGAGCTGTCCGCGACGGCCGCGCCCCGACGCGGTTCCTTCACTTGGAGCCGCGACGAGCTTCACGAGCACGAGGCCACCGACCGAATCGCCCCCGACTCGTGAGCGTCTTCCTCGACGGGAGCGCGGGTTCGACGCTCCGCACCATCTGCAGGCAGGCGAGGATCTCGCGCGACGACTTCCTTGATGCCTACATGAAGGCGCGGTGGCGCAGGCCCAGCAGAGCGACCAGCTCTGCCGGCGTCAGCACTTCGCGCCAGCCACGCACGGCATCCAGCAGCTGTCCGTCGCCGCTCACCAGCGAGGCCCGTGGTTCGTGGGCCAGAAGGCGGATCACGTGCTCGTCGCCTGCCGGGCCGTCCGGAGGCGGGTCATCCGTGTCGGCGGCGCCATCGTCCGGCGGCTGCCGGAGGTACGCTGCCGTCGTCAGTTCGGCCAGAAGACGGTCGATGTCGGCAGACACCCAGCCGTGGCGCTCCGCAATGATCGGCCGCAGCAGGACCCGGCGGTACTCGGCAAGCAGGTCCGCGGAGATCACGAAGGGGACACGGCCGTCAAGCAGCGCCGCAAGGACCAGGGATGTGGCGCTCGGACGACCGAACCTGAGGACCCCGCTGACGATGACGTTGGTGTCGACGGCGAACAGCCGCGGCATGCGGTCACGCCCGCCGTTCGGCGGCGCGCTCGGCGCGCTCGGCGCGTGTCTCCTCAACGGCCAGTCGCATGGCCTGCTCTTCAGTCAGCCCGGAGCGCCTCCCCGCCTCGGCGAGCATCTGCATGACCGACTCCCGCGTGTTGACGCCGGCGAGCTCGAGGGCCTGGTCGACGATCTCCGTGATCGTCAGGCCGCGCCGGGCGGCGGCCTGTTTGAGCGCGCGATAGCGCTCGTCGCTCAGGGTGATCGTGGTGCGCGGCACGGCAGCCTCCTCAGGTGGATGCGGCGATACGTCGTGCCCGCCGCTGTCGTGAGGTGATGCCTTCGCATCTTAGCATCTTCGCATCACGGCGACAAGGTCGGCGTGCAGGCAGAAGTGGCGTCGATGAGATGCCGTCGGCGTCCGCACGACCGCGTCGCGCAGCGTTCGGCGGGGGACGTCCGTGGCCTTCACCGACCGCCTCGCCCTCTCGCACCCAGACAGGGCGCGGGTGTCAACGTCGACGCGGCATCGTCAACGTAGCCCCGTCGACCCGTCCCCCGCATACTCCAGAGCATGCAAGGACGATCAGACTCAGAGGCATCTACGCCGCAGGTCCCACGTCACTCCGACCCCAGGGGGCCCGTTGAGGCGCCGCCCTGTGGCCAGCCGCGGCGCACCAAGGTAGCATTGTCGGCGGAGGTGCTCGCCATGGTCCGCGTCCTTCACGACAACCGGCACGCGATCGCTGAGCTTTGTGCGCACTACGGGGTCACCCGCCTCGACGTCTTCGGCTCCGCCTTGCGCGACGACTTCCGCCCCGGCGAGAGCGACGTCGACCTGCTCGTTGAGTTCACGCCCATGGAGCCCCGTGCGCTCGCCGACGCCTACTTCGGCCTTCTTGATGCGCTCCGTGAGCTGCTCGGCGGCGATGTCGACTTGGTCATGACCGACGCCGTCACCAACCCCTACATCGTTCGCGAGATCGAGCGCACCAAGCAGCTCCTCTATGCCGCGTAGCGTCCTCGCCTACCTCTCCGACATCATCGGCGCCTGCGAGGCGATCGGGCGCTTCCTCGCAGGCATCGACTACCCCGCCTACCGCGGCGACGAGCTCACACGCTCGGGTGTCGAGCGCCAGCTAATCCCCA
>JAZBOM010000548.1:0-4733 GCA_036351205.1 Thermoleophilia bacterium
ACCACCCCGACCTCGTGCGCATGGTCGCGCGTCGTTTCCTCGCCCCCGACGGCGTCCTGCTCTTCTCGAGCAACCGCCGCGACTTCGGACTCGACGAGGACGCGCTCTCCGGCACGGGCCTGAGGATCGTCGACCTGTCGCGCTCGACCCTGCCACCGGACTTCGGCCGCAGCGGGCGGTCACATCACGTCTTCAGGATGAGCAGGGAGCAGGAGAGGACGGGGCGCGAGGGCGGGGGCACCCCGCAGTGACCGGGACGAGCCGGGGCACGCCGCCCTGACCGGCAATGGCGAGCGCGCCGCACTGACCGGCAACGGCGGGGCGCACCGCAGCGACCGGCAACGGCGCGGGCGGGCCTCACTGACCGGCGACGGGGGCGTCGCGCCGTGCCAGGCCGCGCCGGCCGCGTCAGTCAGGGAAGATGCACGAGGCGCACAGCGCGAGCACCATGATCAGCGCCGAGACGGCCGTGAAGATGGCGATACAGCACGCCGCGTTGGGCCGTGGCAGGACTCGCTTCATCTCACTCCCCCCGAGATCACTCCATAATGGTACCCCTCCAGCCCCTCTGGAGGTAGGGTTGCTCCCGTTCGCACGCCGCGGGGGGTAGGCTGCTCCTGTTCGGGCGCGGCTGGAAGCAGGCCGCTCCCGCGTCGGCACCACCGGCGCGCGCACCCCGGCGAGGAGGCCCCCGTGAAGGCTCCGTACGGTTCCTGGCGTTCACCGATCACCGCGAGCCGCATCGCGGAGGGCGCCGTCTCGCTCGGCTGGCCGCAGGCGGTCGGCGCGGCGCTGTACTGGGTCGAGATGCGACCGAGAGAGAGCGGGCGCTACGTCGTCGTGCGTCGCGCGCCGGACGGGACCGTCACCGACGTGACCCCGGCGAGCGTCAACGCGCGGACGCTCGTCCACGAGTACGGCGGCGGCATGTACGAGGCCTTCGCCACGGCCGCCGCCGCCGGGGCCGGCGGGGCGGCCGAAGGCGACGCGTCCGGCGACGAGAGCGTCGTCTTCAGCGCTTTCGACGATCAGCGGCTGTACCGCCAGGACCTCGAGGACGGCGGCGGGGCGGCGGGGCGCTGGAGCGCGCCGCGGCCCCTGACCCCCGAGCCGCCCGCGCCGCGGGCGTTCCGCTACGCCGACGGGCGCGTGACCCCGGACCGCCGGCGCTTCTTCAGCGTGCGCGAGCGGCACCTCGCCGACGAGGTCGTCAACGACCTCGTCGTGCTGCCGGCCGGCGACGCCGGCGAGCCCACCGTCGTGGCCTCGGGCCACGACTTCTTCTCGAGCCCGCGCCCGAGCCCCGACGGGCGCCTGCTCGCCGGTCTCTGCTGGGACCACCCGAACATGCCGTGGGACGGCACGGAGCTCTGGGTCGCGGCGCTCGACGAGGAGGACCGTCAGACGGCGGCCGTCCGCGTGGCCGGCGGCGAGGAGGAGTCCGTCGTACAGCCGCTGTGGGCGCCGGACGGCGGGCTGCTCTTCGTCAGCGACCGCAGCGGCTGGTGGAACCTCTACCGCGTCGAGCCGGCCGAGCTGGCCGGGGCGCTGGCGGGCGCGGACGCGGCACAAGATGCCCTCGCGCCCGGCGCGTCACACCCGGTGGCACGGCCGACCGCGGCGCCGGGTCTGGGCGCCGCGCTCCTCCCGATGGAGGCCGAGTTCGCCAAGCCGCAGTGGGTGTTCGGGGTGCAGAACGCCGTCTTCCTGCCGGACGGCAGGCTGGCGGCCTTCTGCACCCGCGACGGTCTCGACCGCGTGGTCGTGCTCGCGCCGGACGGTGGCGTCCGTGAGCCCGACTGCGAGCTCACCAGCATCGCCTCGATCGTCGCCGTCGGCGACCGGCTCGGCGTCGTCGGCGGCGGGCCGACGGTCGCCGCCCGGGTCGCCCTGGTCGACCCTGAGACGGGCGACGTCGAGACCGTGCGCTCGAGCCTGGCCTGGGAGCCCGCCCGCGCCTACCTCTCGATGCCGCGGGCGATCGAGTTCCCGACGGCGTACGAGCCCGGCTCGGTGACTGGCCCGCTGGCGGAGGAGATCGCGAGGCTCGGCGGGGGAGCCGCAGGTCTGGCGGTGGCGTCCGACCGCGTGGAGCCGGCGGCGGCGGCGAGGAGGGAGTCCGCGGCGGCGGAGGATGCGGGACCGCAGGCCGTGAGCACCGCGGGCGCCGCCGCGCCCGCGGTGCTCACGGCCCACGCCCTCTACTACGCGCCGCACAACCCCGATGTCGAGCCCGCGGAAGGTGAGTTGCCGCCGCTGCTCGTCATCAGCCACGGCGGCCCGACCTCGGCGGCGGAGTCGACGCTCAGCCTCTCCATCCAGTTCTGGACCTCGCGCGGCTTCGCCGTCGTCGACGTGAACTACGGCGGCTCCTCGGGCCACGGCCGCGCCTTCCGTGACCGTCTCAAGGGCAACTGGGGCATCGTCGACACGATCGACTGCATCAACGCGGCGCGGTATCTCGTCGCGCGCGGCGATGCCGACCCGGCGCGGCTGGCCGTGCGCGGCGGCAGCGCCGGCGGGTACACGACGCTCAACGCGCTGACGCGCCACGACGTCTTCGCCGCCGGCGCGTCGTACTTCGGCCTCGCCGACCTCGAGATGTTCGTCGCCGGCGGCACGCACAAGTTCGAGGAGCGGTACCTCATCGGGCTCGTCGGCCCCTATCCGGAGCGCGCCGACGTCTACCGCGAGCGCTCGCCGATCCACCACGTCGACGACATCCGCTGCCCGGTCATCGTCCTGCAGGGGCTCGAGGACGCCATCGTGCCGCCGGCGCAGGCCGAGATCATCGTCGCCGCCCTGCGTCGCAACCGCCTCCCACACGCGTACCTGGCGTTCGAGGGCGAGCAGCACGGGTTCCGCAAAGCGGAGAACATCGTGCGCAGCCTCGAGGCCGAGCTGTCGTTCTACGGGCAGGTGTTCGGGTTCGCCCAGGCCGACGAGATCGAGCCGCCGGAGGTGGAGAACCTCGCCCGCTGAGAGAGCCTGCGGACCACATTCCCGAGGGGTCACACCGGCGCGGGACCGCGCCTCCACGGCGTCGCGCCCCCGTGTAACCCTTTAGAGCGGCGCACGTTGTAAAAGGCACACGCCCACCTGTGCAAGGGCGGAGGGCTGCCCGTGGGCCCCAAGGCGTCCTGCCGCGCTCTGGGCGCCCCGGCACTCACAAGGGTCATCCTCCGCGCCCTCCGGCACCCGCGAGGGGTTATGATGCACGGGACAGCCGACACGGAGCACGAGGGGGGTCGGAGATACCACTGTCAGAAGTGAACGTGTGGCTCGATGTGGGCTTCACCGTGCTGTACGTGCTCGTCGTGCTGGCCCTGTCGGCGCACCTCGCCGGCAACCTGGTCACGGGGCGCCTGAAGAACCGCATCGTGAACCGCCAGTGGCCGGTGCACGATGCCCCGCCGGTCCCGATCCTCCACAAGTTCCTTCACTTCCAGCACGTGTTCTCCATGTTCGCGCTGGGGTTCACGGGCCTCTACATCCGCTTCCCGTTCTTCGACGGCGGACGCTCGGCGATGCGCGCGATCCACTACGTCTTCATGATCATCGTCACCGTCAACTTCGCCTGGCGTCTGTGGTGCGCGTTCTTCTCCAAGCGGCGCGACTACAGGGAGTTCGCGATCACGAAGCAGGACGTCTGCACGGCGCCGGCGTGCGCTCTCTACTACACCTTCGTGAAGAGCTCGAAGCCGCATCTCTGCAAGTACAACGTCATGCAGAAGGCGACGTACATGCTCTTCATCCCGCTCATGCTCGCGCAGGCGTTCACCGGGTTCGCGCTGGTCGTCTCACCGTTCATCTTCGGCTACAGCCCGCGTGACCTGCTGCTCGGCTGGTGGCTCGGCGCGTTCGTCGGCTCGACCGACCTCGCGGGGTGGTACGCGCGCACCCTCCACTACGCGATCACGTGGATCTTCATCATCCTCACCACGGTCCACGCCTACCTCTCGTTCACCGAGGACTTCCCGGCGGTCCGCGACTTCTTCGGCTTCGTCAGCGTGCCGCGAGGGGAGCGCTGCGAGATGCCGGGAGCGCCGCCCGTGCCGGACCGGGCCGACGAACCCGCTGCGGCGGCGTTCGCGCCGTCCCGGCCCCAGTCGCCGCAGACGGGGCCCGCGCCCGAGGAGACACGGGCCCCGGTGCTCCGCTCCACACCGGTCGGCCGCTCGTTCCCAGGTGACGCCGAATGACGCTCGGCCGACAGACCGTCATCCTCGCCTCGCTGATCTGCCTGGTGGCGATCTCGGCCGCCGCCCCGGCGTTCGCCGAAGACCAGGGCATGACCACCAAGGGCGACAGCTACGACGTCGACTTCACGCTGCCCACGGCGTCGCGCGCGGGGTGCCTCGTCTGCCACGACGACGAGGACCTCGCGCGCATGAAGGACGGGGAGCTCGTGAGCTTCCACGTCGACGTCGACGAGCTCGCGGCCAGCCCGCACGGCGACGTGCAGTGCATCGGCTGTCACATCGACTACGCGTTCACCGCACCGCACACCCAGTCCTCCGAGAACTGGGACCACGTGTCGCGCCTGGCGTGCAAGAACTGCCACCAACAGGAGAGCCGCGCGTACTGGGCGGGCGTCCACCGCGGCGAGGTCGAGGACCACGCCGGCGACGCTCCCGAGGGCAGCGAGTTCCCGCTCTGCGGCGACTGCCACGGCGGTCACGACGTCGTCGCCCTCGCGGACAACCCCGAGGGCCGGGCCGCGCTGCACGCCG
>JAZBOM010000549.1:0-2509 GCA_036351205.1 Thermoleophilia bacterium
CGGATGCAGGGTGGCCCGTCGGTGAGCAGCCCTGATCGGCGGCCTCGGCGGCGAGTGACGGCCTCGTCGAGCCAGTGATGCGCCTCAACGTGGGACTCTGCCGCCCCACCACCTCACGCGGCAGTCACTCCGGGTAGCGACCGTACTCGAGGCCGGCCTCGACCATCGCCAGGTAGTTCTCCGGCTTCACATCGGAGTGGATCGAGTTCGACGAGGCGAGCATGAAGCCCCCGCCCGGCGCCGCGACGGCGATCGTCTCCCTGACCGTGTCGACGACCTCATCGGCCGTCCCGTGCACGAGCAGCTCCATGCAGTCGATGTTGCCGACGAGGCAGAGCCGATCGCCCAGCCGCCGCTTCGCCTCGGCCATCGCCATGCACTGCGGCTGGATCGGGTTGTAGCCGTCGAAGCCCACCTCGACGAGATCCTCCATGAACGGCCACATGTCGCCGTCGCTGTGCTTCACGATCGGCAGACCCTCGTCGTGCGCGGCGTCCACGATCTCGGCGTAGTAGGGCTTGACGTACTCACGGAAGTGCCGCGGCGAGAAGAGCGGCTTCGCGGCGGCGAGGTCGCCCTCCATGAGCAGCACGTCGGCGCCCGCGGCGGCCGCGCCGCGGACGGTCGCGATCGTCGCCGCGGTCGTCGCGCGGGCCAGGGCGTGCACGAGCCCGGGGTCGCGGACGAAGTCCAGGAGGAGCTCGACCATGCCGCCGCGCAGCTTCCACGAGAGCTTGAACGTGTCGGCGAAGTAGAACCAGACGGGGTGGTCGGGCCCCAGCAGTCGCCGCATGGCGCGGATCGGCGCGAAGTCCTCGTCAGTCAGTCGCGAGGCCATGTCGAGACCCTCGAGATCCCCTGCGGAGGCGACGGGCCCCTCGACCACCACGGGCTCGCCGTGCTCGCTCAGCTGGTAGATCGACCCGTAGCGGTCGCGCACGTGCTGCTCGTCGACCCGCTCCTCACCCAGCGGCATGCAGACCCAGATGGCGTCGATGCCGAGGGCGTGCGTCAGTCGGGCGGCGAGTTGCTCGAAGGCGAAGGGCTCGCCGGACTCGGGCACGTCCACGCCGACGAGACCGGCCAGCTTCACCATCGGCAGCCAGTCGATGCACTCGACGATGGGCACGCGGTCCGGCTGCTCGCCGCGCAGGGCGGCGAGCACGCGCTGCCGGGGCGTCACGATGCGCGTGGCGCGACCCCGAGGTCGCGCGTCGCCGGTCGCGCGTCGCCGGTCGCACCCGTCGTTCGCAGCTCCATGTGACCTCCCGATCGATCGGCCTGGCACGCACCCACCCAGGTGGATAGCATAGGAACGCCCAGTGACATGTCAAGGAAGAGACGGTGGGAGGAAGGGTGCGACCACTCGCCCGCGAGCTGCTGCGCCGCCCTCTGGGCAGCGCCCAGAGAGCGCTCTACAAGAGCATGGGCCACAGCGACGACGACCTCGGGCGGCCGATCATCGGTCTCGCCAACGCCTTCAGCACGCTGGTGCCCGGGCACGCGAACCTCGGGGCCGTCGCGGCGGCCGTCCGCAGAGGCGTCACGCGGGCGGGCGGCACGGCGGTCGACTTCGGCGTCCCGGGCATCTGCGACGGCCTGGCCGATCACCACCTCGGCGCCCACTACACACTCCCCTCCCGCGAGGTCGTCGCCGCCTCGGTCGAGATGATGGTGCGCGGTCACGCCCTCGACGGGGTCGTGCTGCTCGGCTCCTGCGACAAGATCGTCCCCGGCATGCTGATGGCCGCCGCCCGGCTTGACGTGCCGGCGATCATGATCGTCGGTGGGCCGGCGGAGGGCGGCATCGAGTTCCAGGGGCACGCCTCCGACAGCTCTTCACCCGACGACGCCGTCGCGCTGCTGCAGAGCGGTGAGATGGACGAGGAGGCCTTCATCGCCCTCGAGAACGGCTGCCAGCCGGAGTGCGGCTCGTGCGCCTATCTCGGGACCGCCCACTCCATGTGCTGTGCGGCCGAAGCCATGGGGATGAGCCTGCCGGGCAGCGCGACGATCCCCGCGACCGACGCCGCCCGACGCCACGCCGGCGAGGCGACGGGGGAGCAGATCGTGCGCCTCGTCGACACCGGCGAGGGCGCCCGTTCGATCATGACGCCGGCCGCGATCGCGAACGCCGTGCGGACGATGGCGGCCATCGGCGGCTCGACCAACACGGTGCTCCACCTGATGGCGATTGCCCACGAGGCGGGCCACCGCATCACGATCGACGACGTCGCCGACCTGTGGAGCACCACCCCACAGGTGGCCCGCGTGAACCCCGCGGGCCCCGCGACCGTGCCCGACTTCCACCGCGCCGGCGGAGTCCCCGCGGTCATGAGAGAGCTCCGTCCCCTCCTCGACTGCTCCGCCCCGTCGGTCGCCGGTGGTCGCCTCGGCGATCACCTCGAGGCCGCGGCGCCGGCGCCGCCGGACAACGCGATCATCCGCCCGCTGCGCGACCCCTTTCTCGGCGGAGGAGGCCTGGCCGTGCTGCGCGGCAACCTCGCGC
>JAZBOM010000550.1:0-4110 GCA_036351205.1 Thermoleophilia bacterium
CTGTGCGCCCGCCGGCCGCCCCACGGGTGGCGCGCCGGCGCGGACCCGGCTCTTCGCGGACCAGACCCCTCCGGGTCAGTCCTCCAGGTCCTGCATGATGCGCAGGGCGAGCGCCGCGACCTCGCGCACGGTGCCCTTGGCGCCGGGGATCGAGCAGGTGATGGGCGCGCCCTTCTCGGCGCAGGTGCCGGCCTCCTTGGGCGAGTACTTGCCCATCGCCGCGGCGACCACCGCCGGCACGACGGCGTCGACCGTGCAGCAGCCCAGGTACATGAGCTCCTGAGCGACCGCGGACGCGACCGTGATCGGCAGCGAGAGCTCGGCCTTCTTGTTCATGACCGCGTCGGGGATCACGTTCTGCGTGAGGCCCTCGAACTTGAACTCCTCGCCGTCGATCGTGACCACGGCATCGACGTTGGCGTCGAAGCCCCAGAAGCTCTGGGCGAAGGTGTCGGAGCGCCGCGCGCCACCGCCGAGCTTGGAGAACGCGACCGTGATCGTCTTGCCGAAGAAGAAGCTCATGACCGCGCTCGCGTTGGCCTCGACCTTGGCCTTGCGGCGGGCGTCGAGCGCGCCGCAGATATCCTCGAGCGACTTGCCGGCGGCGAGCTCGTCGTAGGCGTAGCGGGCGCGCCAGCGCAGAGCGTTGGCGCGGATCCCGTCGGTCGCCGTGATGATCGTCGCGGTGACCGCTCCGCGCCTGACCTGCTCGGCCTTGCGCGCGATGGTGTTCGCCGAGAAGGCGGAGATCTCGGGGTCGATCCACTGTGTCAGCTTGACCTCGCGCAGGGCGTCGGCCGAGGCGCCGACGTCGCCGCCGTTCGCGATCAGGAGGTTCATGGCGATCACGCCGTCGGCCATGAGGTGCGCCAGAGGCGGGTTCACGGGGCCGCCGCTGAAACCGGCGCCGATCATCGGCGCCTCCATGAGGGCGGCGAGCATCTCGTTGAGGGTCATCATGCCGATGACCGACGGAGCGCCGACGTCCTTCAGCAGCATGCCCATGCCGCCGACGAAGCTGGCGGTATCGAACTCCTTGTTCGTGCCCCGGAGGTGGAGCTTCTCGGGGAGCCCGGCGGCCTCGGCGGCGCCCTTGCCGGCGAGGTAACCGGTGCCGTGGACGAAGAAGTCGCCGTGCTCGGGCCCGATCATGCCGTCGGGGTTGACGATCTCGAGTACCGCCGCGGCACCCAGCATCGCGCACTGGATCGGACTCGGACTGATACCGACCCCCCGGTACGCCTTCATCATGGCGTCCACGGCGATCTTCGTGCCGTTCGTGCAGAGGTCGATGTAGACGATGTCCTCGCCGAGGGCGCTGTGCCCCATCGGCGCCCCGCCGGCCACGAAGGCCGGCACGTCGGCGCCGTCCACGCGAACGAGGTCGCCACGCTGCATCGACTCGTACAGCGCCTGGACGGCGGCGAAGCCGGAGAGCTTGTTGGTCAGCTTGGAGGTCGGGATGGCTGCGACACCGGCGCGGTCGGCGCCGGCCTTCATGCGCGCGATGGCGCCGAGCTTGCGGTTGCCCGCGGGCACTCCGGCGCGCGACTCGGTGCCGGCGATGAGCAGCAGCGAGGCGGCGATCAGGGCCGCGTTGGCGCCGTCGGCGCCGGCCTCCTTGGCCGCCTTGACGCCGACCTCGACCACGTAGTCGAGGGCGAGCTCGGCGAGGTTGGCATCCGAGATCTTCGTGTCGCGCCCGCGCAGGATCTCGGCGGTCATCGCATTGGCCGCGCTCATCGCGGCGATGTTGAGCATGCCGTGGCCCTTGGTGAGCGCCTCGATGCGGTCGCTCGTGACGTGCTCCGGCCGAGACGACATCGCCATGATGGTCGCGTAGATCTCCTTCTCCATTGCGGCCCTCCAGTCCATACCGGTTGCGCTCACCCCTGGGGATGAGCGCCTCTGTGTGCCGGCCCTGATCGGACAGACGGTCCGAGACGCATCGCACACGGCCACGCCCGACGGGTCCTCCGCACGGGGCCTGACGCCGCCCGCAGAGGGCAGGCGGCGTCAGGCCTAGGCATGCAGTATAGCGTCGGCCCCGGTCATGTCACGTGAGATCGCGGCCACGATCAGGCGCTCGAGCGGCGCCGACTGCCGCCGTCTGAGCAGGCCGATGCGGCGGCGTGAAGGTCCGGCCGCGGCGTGGCGGCGCCGGGTGGCGGCGGGCACGGCGGCCGTCGACGCCTCGGCGCGGCGTGAGCCCTCGTCGCCGCCGAAGATCGCCCGGGCGAAGGCGTCGGGGTCGAAGGGCCGCAGGTCCTCGAGCTGCTCGCCGACGCCGATCAGCTTGATCGGGATGCGGAGGGCGTCGTGGATCGCGACCACGATGCCGCCCTTGGCGGTGCCGTCGAGCTTGGTCAGCACGACGCCGGTGACGTCGACGGCCTCCTGGAACTGCTGGGCCTGGCGCAGGCCGTTCTGCCCAGTCGTGGCATCGAGCACGAGCAGGGTCTCGTGCGGGGCGCCCGGCATCTGCCGTTCGATCACGCGCCGCACCTTCTCCAGCTCGCGCATCAGATTGACCTGGGTGTGGAGGCGGCCGGCGGTGTCGATGAGCACGACGTCGGCGCCGCGCGAGCGCGCCGCCGCGATGCCGTCGTAGACCACGGCCGCCGGGTCGGCGTCGGCGGCCTGCTTGACGATGTCGCAGCCGACGCGCGAGGCCCACTCGCTGAGCTGCTCGACGGCGGCGGCGCGGAACGTGTCGCCGGCGACCATGAGCGGGGTCTTGCCGAGCTGCTTGAGGCGCCAGGCGACCTTGCCGATGGTCGTCGTCTTGCCGGTCCCGTTGACGCCGACGACGAGGATCACGCTCGGGTCGGCGCTCACGTCGATGCGCTGCTGCTCGGGGTCTTCGGGCCGCAGCGTCCCGGCGATCACCGCCGCGAGCTCGTCCATGAAGGGGTCGCGGGCCTCGATGCGCGCCGCCGTGACGCGACGCTCGAGCTCGTCGACGATCTTGACCGTGGCGTCGACCCCGACGTCGGCGAAGATCAGCGCCTCCTCGGTCTGGTCATACAGCCGGCGGTCGACGCCCACGTAGATGGCGCCCTTCAGCTGGTCCTGCACGGCGCCGCGCGCCTTGCCGAGACTCGAGCGCAGCTTGCCGAAGAAGCCCCGGCTCTCGCGCTCCTCCTCGGCGATGACCTCCGCCGGGACCTGCGCCTCGGCGATACCTTTGAAGACCTCGTGCCACTCCACGGCGCTACCTCGCTCCGTCGTCCGTCGTGTCCTCCACCGGGCCGTCCGTCCGGGCGTCGTCGCCTGTCGTGGCGGCGTCTGCCGCGCCGGCGCCCCGCCCGGCGCCGGCCGCCCTCGCCTCGCGGTCGATCTCCTCCTCCGCCATCCGCGCACTCACCACCTGCGAGGCCCCGTCGGGGCCCATCGTCACCCCGTAGAGCACGTCCGCCGCCTCCATCGTCCGCTTCTGGTGGGTGATGAGGACGAACTGCGTGCGGTCGCGGTACTCGCGCAGCAGGGAGACGAAGCGGGAGATGTTGACGTCGTCGAGCGCCGCCTCGATCTCGTCGAGGATGTAGAAGGGGCAGGGTCGCGCCAGCACCAGCGCCATGAGGAAGGCGATGGCGACCAGGGCGCGCTCGCCGCCGGAGAGGAGTTGCAGCTTCTTGCCCAGCTTCTTGGCGGGCTTGACCTCGACGGCGACGCCCGGGCCCGCACCCTCCTCGTCGCCGGTGACGAGGACCAGCCGGCCGCGCCCGCCGGGGAACAGGACACCGACCATGTGGCTGAACTGCTGCTCCACGGCGGCGAAGGTCTCGTTGAACTCGAGGTCGATGCGCTCGGTGAGCTCGCGGATCAGCCCCCGCAGCTCCTCGAGCGAACGCTCGAGGTCGCGGCGCTGCTCGCGCAGGAAGGCGGCGCGCTCGCCGAGCTCGGCACACTCGGCCTCGGCCAGAGGGTTCACCGGGCCGATGCGCTCGCGGCGGCGCTCGAGACGGGCGAGCTCGTCGCGGAGCGCCGCCGCCTCGTCATCGTCGCCCGGCGGCGCGAACTTCGCCTGCTCGAGCGCCGCCGACACCTCTTCGAGCTCGACGGCCACCTCGCGGCGCCGATCGTCGAGGCGCGCCAGCGCGACCTCGA
>JAZBOM010000551.1:0-4624 GCA_036351205.1 Thermoleophilia bacterium
CAACCTCGAGAGAGCTTTTGCGATGGCCCGCAAGGCACGGGATCACGGCGCCGAGCTGATCGTCTTCCCCGAGCTCTTCGCCGGGCGCTTCTTCTGCAGGGAGATCGATCCGCGGTACACGGCGCTCGCCGAGCCGGTCCCCGGGCCGCTCTGCGACCGCCTCGCGGGGCTGGCCCGCGAGCTCGAGGCCGTCGTCGTCGGCTCGCTCTTCGAGAGGGCGCGCGACGGGGTTCACTTCAACACCGCCGTCGTCCTCGAGCGCGACGGCACGCTGCTCGGGCGCTCGCGCAAGATGCACATCCCGATGGACCCGGGCTACCTCGAGAAGTACTACTTCACGCCCGGCGACACCGACTACCCGGTCTTCCACACCTCGTTGCTCGACCTCGCCGTGCCGACCTGCTGGGACCAGTGGTTCCCCGAGCCGGCGCGCATCTACGGGCTCAAGGGCGCCGAGCTGATCGTCTACCCCAGTGCCATCGGCACCCTGCCCGGCGACCCCTACGACGACGCGGTCGACACCTGGCGGGTGGCGATGCGCGGCCACGCCGTGTGCAACGCGCTCTACGTGGCCGCGGTCAACCGCGTGGGCGACGAGGACGGGATGACGTTCTACGGCCACACGTTCGTGGCCCAGCCCGACGGGCGCGTGATCGCCGAGGCGGGCGAGGGCGAGCAGGTCCTCATCGCCCGCCTCGACGCCGACCGCATCGCCCGCACGCGCACGCTGTCGCTCTTCTACCGCGACCGCCGGCCGGAGACGTACCGCGACCTGCTCCGGCAGGTGGTCGAGGACGAGGCGCCGCCGGCAGAGTGACGGCGCCGCCGCCTCGGCGCCGCCGCCTCGGCGCCGCCTGCCGCGGCGTTCCGCGGCGCCTCCCGCGAGGGGCGCTGGGGTTCGCTGGGCGCTCCGCAGCACATCGCGGGGGGCAACGAGGGTCCTTCGGGCGAGCGCCGTTCTGGAGTATCATCGAGTGGGTCAGAGGCGGCCGGCCCGGCCGCCGTTCGTCCGGCCCGGAGCCTCTCGCGCCGAGGGGGCGCAGTGCGAGCGGGCGTCCGTGCCACCGAGGAGGCTGCATGACCACTGCGGTCGGCACCGGACCCTGGACGGAGGACGTCTCCGCTCTTCCCGACGAGCTCGCGACGTGGTTCGGCGCCGTCATGGGCTGGGGCGGCGTCGCGGTCTTCGACGAAGCGGTCGACCTCGTCGACCTGACCCGCGAGTTCGCCGCACGCCTCGTCGACGAGTGCTGCGGGCAGTGCTCTCCCTGCCGCATCGGCATGCACGAGGTGGCGGGGATCCTCGACCGCGTCTGTGAGGGACGCGCCGGAGAGCAGGAGCTCGAGCGCGCCCGCACCCTCGCCGCCCACGTCGCCGACGCGGCGCGCTGCGACCTGGGGCGCACGGGGGCCGCGACCGTGCTCGAGGCGCTCGAGCGCGAGCGCGACGCCTTCCTTGCGGCGGCCACCGCGGGGGCGCCCCGAGCGCGCGGCCACTACGCGTCGTCCGTGGTGGCGCCCTGCATGGCCGCCTGCCCCGCCGGCGTCGACATCCCGGCTTACGTCGAGCAGCTGCGCATCGACGCCGTCGACCGCTCCGCCGAAGCCGTCAGGCGACGCTGCCCCATGCCCGCGACCATCGGCCGGGTCTGTGTGCGGCCGTGCGAGGACGCCTGTCGGCGCGGTGTCGTCGACGAGCCCATCGCGATCCGCACGCTGAAACGCTTCGTCGCCGACAGCGAGCCCGAGGCGCGGGCCTGCGCGCTGCCCGGCCAGGCCCGCGTCGGCATCATCGGCGCGGGCCCGGCCGGCCTCGCCTGCGCGTACTATCTGGCCTTCGAGGGCATCCGCTCCACCATCTTCGAGGCCCTGCCGGAGCCGGGCGGCATGGCCGCCGTCGGCATCCCCGACTACCGTCTGCCGCGCCGGGTGCTGCGCGCCGAGGTGGCGCGCGTGGAGACGCTCGGCGTCGAGATCCGCTACAACCAGCGCTTCGGCGTCGACGTGACCATGGAGGAGCTGTTCGGGCACGGCTACGAGGCGGTGTTCGTCGCCGTGGGCGCGCACCACTCGGCGCGCATGGGGTGCGAGGGAGAGGACGCCGGCTACGAGGGCTTCATGCCCGGCGTCGAGTTCCTGCGCGAGGTCGCCCTCGGCCGCGTGCCGCTGGCGGGCGAGACCATGCTCGTCATCGGCGGCGGCAACGTGGCGATGGACTGCGTGCGCACCGCCCGCCGGCTCGGCTTCGGCGACGTGCACCTGCTGTACAGGCGCACGGAGGCCGAGATGCCGGCCGACCGCGTCGAGATCGCCGAGGCCAGGGAGGAAGGGGTCGTCTTCGACACCCTGGTGGCGCCGGTCAGGATCATCGCCGAGGACGGACGCGTCGCCGGCCTCGAGTGCCGGCGCATGAAGCTCGGCGAGCCGGACTCGTCGGGCCGCCGTCGTCCCGAGCCCGTCGAGGGGTCCGAGTTCGTCGTCGCCTGCGACGCCATCGTCCCCGCCATCGGCCAGGTGTGCAGCGTCGACGAGCTGGTGCCCGACACCGTCGCGGTCAGCAGGTGGAAGACGGTCGAGGCCGACCCGCTCACGATGCAGACGGCCGACCCGCGGGTCTTCGGCGGCGGCGACTGCTTCACGGGCCCGAGCAGCCTCGTCGCTGCCCTGGCGGCGGGCCGCCGTGCGGCGACGTCGATCGAGCGCTTCCTCGAGGGGAAGTCGCCGCAGCCGACCGCCGACGAGCGGCTTGAACGCGGGATGCTCGAGGTCCTGCGCTCGGAGACTGCCGAGCCGCTGCCGTTCACCGGCAGCAGCGCACAGCTCCACGCCGTCGTGGTCGCGCCCGAAGTGCGCATCCGCTGCTTCGACGAGGTCGAGGGCGCGGTCTCGACGGCGGAGGCCCGCCACGAGGCCGAGCGCTGCCTGCGCTGCTATCGGATCGCGGTCGGGGCCGTGAGAGAGGAGGGGCGATGACACGCGACCCCCGCGGGGCCGGCGAGCGTCCGGCGGCGCACGAGGCCGTGGCGGGCGCTTCGGCGGCCGCCGCGGCGAGCGCCGGCGCCGGGAGCGCGACGGCCGTCGCCCCCGCCCTGACCATCGACGGGCGCGCGTGCGCCTTCGAGCCCGGCCAGACCATCCTCGAGGTCGCGCAAGGGAACGGCATCGAGATCCCCACGCTCTGCTACCTGCCCGAGGCCGGCCACCGCGACGTCTGCCGTCTCTGCGTCGTGCAGGTGGCCGGCGCCGGCCGGCTCCTGCCGGCCTGCAGCACGCCGGCCACCTCCGGCATGGTCGTGGAGACCGACAACGACCGAGTGCGCGCCTCGCGGCGTCTCACCCTGGAGCTGCTGATCGGCTCCGGCCGGCACGACTGCATCACGTGTGAGGCGCTCGGCGCCTGCGAGCTCAGCAGGCTGGCCTACGAGTACGGTGTCGAGCCGCCGGCCAGGGCGGCGACCGAGGAGTTCCCTCTGGTCGAGGACGAGTACGTGGTCCGGGACTACTCGAAGTGCATCCTCTGCGGGCGGTGCTGGGCGGCCTGCGCCCAGATCCAGGTCCACGGCGTCGTGCCGCACCCCTCCGGGCGTCGCGTCGAGCGTCACGGCGGCAAGCAGTGGTATCCGCTGCCCGACCTCGAGCACTGCGACCGCTGCGGGCAGTGCGTCGACGCCTGCCCGGTGGGCGCCCTCACGGAGCGCCGGGCGAGAGGAGCCGGTCGTCAGTGGGAGTTCGAGCGCATCCGCACCACGTGCCCCCACTGCGGGATGGGCTGCCAGACGGTCGTGCACACACGCGACGGCGAGGTCGTGAAGGTGACGGCCGCCGGTGATGCCCCGCCCAACCGGGGCAGGCTGTGCCGCCGCGGCCGGTTCGCGGTCTCCGAGCTCTCCGGGGCCGACCGTCTGACCCAGCCGTTGCTGCGCCTGGGGGCGGGCCTTCGGCCGGCGACCTGGGACGAAGCGCTCGACGTGGTCGTCGAGAGGCTCTCGGCGATCGTCGAGGGCTACGGCCCCGACGCCGTCGCCGGCATCGTCTCGCCGTCGCGCACCAACGAGGACGGCTACCAGGCGCAGAAGCTCTTCCGCGCGGTGCTCGGTACCAACAACGTGGACCACCGCACGCCGGGAGCCTCGCGCGTACCGCTGCTCGACACCGCGTCGCCGGCGGCGGCCTGCTACGACACGGGGGCGCTCGCCGTGCTCGAGCAGGCGCGGGCGATCCTCGTCGTCGGCGACGGCGTCATCGACGACTACCCCGTCGCCGGGGCGGCGGTCCGCCGGGCGGTGCGGGAGGGCGGCCGACTGCTGGTCGTCGACTCCGGCCACAACGCGCTCGGTCCGCTGGCGGCCCTGCGGGTGACGGTGGATCCCCTCGCCGTCCAGGGCGTCCTGAACGGCATCATGAGCGTGCTTCTGGCCGGCGAGCTCAACGGGCGCGTCGAGGCGCTGCCGCACCAGCGCGATCTCGAGGCGCTCCTGGCGGCGTACCTGCCCGAGCGCGTCGCGGAGGCGACGGGCGTGCGCGCCGAGGACATCCGCGCGATCGCCGACACGTTGACCACCGTGCGCCCCGCCGCCGTCTGCGCTGCGCTCGGGGCGAGCGACGACGTTCCCGGTACGTGGGC
>JAZBOM010000552.1:0-8332 GCA_036351205.1 Thermoleophilia bacterium
GCCCCGCCCGTCGAGCCCGGAGAGCGCCCCGGATCACTCCGGCGGCAGCTCCCCGTAGGTCATGGAGACGTCGACGCCGACGCGCTTGCTGCGCGCCTTCCAGAAGTAGTACCAGACGATGCCGAGGATCCAGACGATCCCGTACAGGATCCACGACTGGCCGTTCGAGTCCTTCATCTCCTCGGTCATGATCAGGAAGTAGAAGAGGATCCCGAGGTAGACGAGGGAGACCGCGGCGCCCCACGAGACGAGCGGGATGCCGAGGAACTTCCAGGTCTTGTAGGGCGAGGAGTCCCAGATGCCCCGCGAGCGCTTCACGTACGGGAAGATCAGCGCCGCGATCGTGGTCACGCCCCAGACCGACACGATCTCCATGCCGGTGACCGTGAGGCCCTGCATGTAGTCGCCCAGCCAGAAGGTGTAGAGCGCGATGGCGCCCTGGCAGAGGACGAGACAGAGGATGTAGTTCTTCACCGGGCTGGCCCAGCGCGGGTCGACGTCGGTGAACCACTTCGGGCCCATGCGGTCCATGCCCCAGGCGAAGATGATGCGGGGGAAGGCCAGGTAGGACAGCGACAGGTACCAGAAGGTGAACAGGATGTAGGAGCCGCTCGCCGCCAGCGCCACGAACCAGTTGGAGTGCGCCACGTAACCGAGGCTCATGTAGCTCGGCAGGAACGGCAGGTTGTAGCCCTCGACGCCGAGGTTGTTGTCGATCCAGGCCGTCGCCGAGATGAACTCGAACGGCATCACCCGGTACATCGCGAGCGCCGTCCAGATCATCATCACCGCCGGCAGCAGGATGGCGAAGAAGTTGGCGCCGATGAGCGTCACGTCGGGCCGCTTGACCTCACCGGCCACGAACACGCAGAAGTAGGCGTAGGCGAAGAGCCACGAGCCGGCCACCATCACGCCGAGGGTGCCGTACAGGGTCGAGCTGGTCGGCACCGCCTCGCCGATCGCGGCGGCGACGGCGGGCACCACTTCCTCGTACTTGAGCGACCCGTACTGCTCCGCCAACCCGTTCCAGTTGGCGATGAACGACTCCTGGCTCGTGAACGTGATCGAGCCCGTGACCACGGCGGCGCCGCCGAGGGCGAAGATCATGATGAGCTTCTGGACCAGGGCGAAGATCTTCATGCCGAAGACGACGGTGAAGAAGGCGATGAGGTTGGCCACCGTGGCGACCACGAACACGCCCCACTCGTAGGGCAACCCGCCGAAGAAGGCGCCCGTCTCGACGTTGTAGAGCCAACTCCAACCCATGTACTCGGCCCAGATGACCAGGCCGGGGTCGGCGATCCACGGCGCCAGGATGTAGACCCAGAAGATCATCACGAAGGCGTTGCCGAAGCTCTCCGCGATGGCCACCACGGGGTGGATGATGCGCGAGTTGTAGATGTACTCACCGCCCGAGCGCGGCATGCTCCCGGACAGGATGCCCCAGACCAGCGGGAAGCCGAATCCGACCATGACGAGTGAGATGACGCTCGCCCAGAGCAGGTTGCCGGTCATGTAGGTGCCGAGGCCCCACGTGATCATCGTCCAGATGCTGGGCGTGATGCCCTGGTTCATCATGCCGACGCCGAACGCGTCCGTCATCGACAGGCCGCGGACAAGGCCGCTCGCCTTGCGGGCGAACGCGAGTTCTTCCGCCACCCTGTGCCTCCTTTCGTGTGACATTCCGCCGCCCGAGATCGGGCGGCTCCCCCCCGGTCGCTCGTTCCCCGACGCCACCTCCCTGGCTCGTGCCGACAGTACCGCTCCTGTGACGAAGCGCGCCCATCCTACAGCTTCGCCGGGCCTCGCAAGCAGGAATTCGCCTCGAATATCGCGGCAGCGCTCACGAAACGTTGGCACTATCGCAGACTACGAGGCTCTCATGCTGCCGGGCTCTCGTCGATGACGCTCGTACGCGGCCGGTATCCAACCAGACGGATTACCATATTCGCAGGGCTGGGTCGCCCGCATCCGAACCCGAGATCAGCGGCGGAGCCCGTGAGCGGGAGGGCGCTCTGCGATATCCGCAGGCACGACGGCGGCACCTGTGGCTCCCTGCGCCGTGCATCGCTGCAGGAGGCTCGGGTACCGAGGCCCTCGCTCTCGCCGGCAGGGAGCGGCCGGGCACGCCTCAAGCCGTCCGCCGGAGACGCGTCGGAGCCGCGGCAGGGTCGGGGCCCGGAGGCCCGGCCGGGCGTCGGCGCAGGAGATGGGACGCAGGGAGTGGGCGTTGGCGGCGGCCGGCGCGTGGGCGGGGCCGGCGGCCCCGCCCACGCGCCCTCAGTCGCCGGCCTCGGCGCGCAGTGCGGCGGCGATCTGCTCGGGCCCGCTGACCACCTTGACCGCGTCGAAGCGGCAGGCGGCGCGGCACGAGTCGCAGCGCACGCAGAGCGACTGGTCGATGCGGTGCGCCTGCTTCTTGTCGCCGGTGATCGCCCCCACCGGGCACTTCTTGGCGCACAGCGTGCAGCCGGTGCAGAGGTCGGGGTCGATCGAGAAGGCGATGAGCGCGTCGCAGGCGCAGGCCGGGCAGCGGTGCTCGTCGATGTGGGCGACGTACTCGTCCCTGAAGTAGCGGATCGTCGTGAGGACGGGGTTCGGCGCCGTCTGGCCGAGGCCGCACAAGCTCGTCTTCTTGATCGTGATCGCAAGCTTCTCGAGACGCTCGATGTCGCCGTCCTCGCCCTCGCCGGCGGTGATGCGCTCGAGGATCTCGAGCATGCGCTTGGTGCCGAGCCGGCAGGGGACGCACTTGCCGCAGCTCTCCCTCTGGGTGAACTCGAGAAAGTAGCGGGCCAGGTCGACCATGCAGGTGCTCTCGTCGGCGACCACCATGCCGCCGGAGCCCATGATCGCCCCCGTGGCGGCGAGGCTCTCGTAGTCGACGGGCGTGTCGAGGAGCGCCGCCGGCACGCAGCCGCCGGAGGGCCCGCCGAGCTGCACCGCCTTGAACGCCTTGCCGTCCTTGACCCCGCCGCCGACGTCGAAGATCACGTGGCGCAGGGTGGAGCCCATGGGCACCTCGGCGAGGCCGCCGTTGACGATCTTGCCGGCCAGGCTGAAGGCCTTGGTGCCCTTGCACGTCTCCGAGCCCACGGCAGCGTAGGCAGCGGACCCGTTGGCGATGATCCACGGCACGTTGGCGTAGGTCTCGACGTTGTTGATGTTGGTCGGCTTGCCCCAGAGGCCGCGCACGGCGGGGAACGGCGGGCGCGTGCGCGGCATGCCGCGACGGCCCTCGATGGAGGCGATGAGCGCCGTCTCCTCGCCGCAGACGAAGGCGCCCGCCCCCTCCTTGATCTTGAGGTGGAAGCTCCAGCCCGAGCCGAAGAGGTCGTCGCCGAGCAGGCCGCGCGCCTCGGCGTCGGCGATCGCGAGGCGCAGGCGCCGGACCGCCAGCGGGTACTCGGCGCGCACGTAGATGTACCCCTCGCGCGCGCCGATGGCGTAGGAGGCGATCAGCATGCCCTCGAGCACGGCGTGCGGGTCGCCGTCCATGATCGAGGCGTCCATGAAGGCGCCGGGGTCGCCCTCGTCGCCGTTGCAGATGACGTACTTCACGTCGCCCGGCGACTGGCGGGCGAACTTCCACTTCATGCCCGTCGGGAACCCGGCGCCGCCGCGGCCGCGCAGCCCCGAGGCGAGGATCTCGTCGACGATCGCCTCGGGCGTCATCGTGGTGAGCGCCTTGCGCGCGGCCTCGTAGCCGCCCCGCGCGAGGAACTCGTCGAGGCTCTCCGGGTCGATGACGCCGACGTCGCGCAGGGCGATGCGCCGCTGCTGGCGGTAGAAGGGGATGTCGTGGGCACAGTGCACGCGCTCGCCGGTGACGGGGTCGACGTACAGGAGCTTCTCGACCGGCGTGCCGCCCACGAGATGCTCCTCGACGACGCGCTTCACGTCGCGCAGCTTGAGACGGGGGTAGTAGGTGTCGTCGCCGGAGACCACGGCGAGCGGGCCCTGCGAGCAGAGACCGTGACAGCCGCTGATGCGCACGTCCACCTGGTCGGCGAGGCCGGCGGCCGCCACCTCCTCGACGAAGGCGTCGCGGATCTTGAGCGAGCCGGCGAAGACGCAGGCGGTGCCGGCGCAGACGGAGATGCGGCGCCGGCCGTCGGCGCCGGCGGCGACCTCGACGCGCACGCCGTCCTTCGGGGTGGGTGCGCTCACGACCGTTCACCGCCTTCGGCGGCCGGCTCCGGGGCGCCGTCGGGCGGGTGGACCTCGAGACCCAGCTCGGTGATGAGCTCGCGCACGATGGTGCGCGTCTGGTCGGCCGTCAGGTTGCCGTAGGTGTCGTCGTCGACGCGCATCACCGGCGCCTGCGAGCAGGCGCCCATGCAGGCCACCGAATCGAGCGTGAACTCCATGTCCCTGGTGGTGCCGCCGTCCTCGACGTGGAGCTCCTGCTCCAGCGCCTCGGTGATCCGTCCGGCGCCGGCGACGTGACAGGCGGTCCCGTGGCAGACGCAGACGCGGTGCCGCCCGCTCGGCGTGGTCGAGAACTGCGCGTAGAACGTGATGACGCCGTAGATGCGCGACGCCGGCACCCCGCTCAGGCGGGCGAGCTCGTCGATGACCGGCTCGGGGAGGTAGCCGAACTCCTGCTGCAGCCGCTGCAGCACGGCGATCAGGTTGCCGGTCGGGTCGAGGTCGTCGGTTATCGCCCCGACCCTGTCGAGGTCGGGCACATCGAGCCCCGCCGGCAGGGCAACGGTCGCCGGGGTACGTGTCACTCGCCGCGGCATCGCATCAACTCCGCATCACGCCGTCAGTCCTCGGGCGCGCCCGTGAGGTGCGCCCCTTGCAGCCGCCGGCCCATTCAACCACGCCGGCGCCGGCGGCGCATGTCGCGCCGGCCGGCTCTCGCCTCACGCCGCGCCGACCTGCGCCTTGCAGGCGGCGAGCGCGTTCTTCAGCAGGATCACGTTGGTGACGGGGCCGACGCCGCCCGGCACGGGCGTGACGCTGCCGGCGACCTCGCACACGGCCTCGAAGTCGAGGCTGCCGATCTGCTTGCCCTCGGCGTCGCGGATCGTGGTCACGTCGACGACGACCGCGCCGGGCTTGACCATGTCGGCCTTGATGAGGCCCTTCACCGGAGCCGCCGAGATGAGCACGTCGGCCTCGCGGCAGGCGGCGGGCACGTCCTTGCTGAACACGTGCACGACGTGGACCGAGGCATTGCGGTTGAGGCAGAGCAGCGCGACCGGCTTGCCGACGATGTTCGAGTGATTGACGATCGTGACGTCGAGGCCCTGCAGCTCCACGCCCTCGCGGTCGAGGATCTCGATGCAGGCCGAGGGCGTCGCCGGGGCGAAGAGCTGGTCGCCGAGCAGCACGTGGCCGATGTTGGCCGGGTTCACGCAGTCGAGGTCCTTCTCCGGGGCCAGGGCGTTGAAGACCCTGTTCTGGTCGATGTGCGCGGCCATCGGCATGAGGGCGAGGATGCCGTGCACGGCCGGGTCGGCGTTGAGCCTGGCGACGAGCTCGAGGACGGCGTCCTCGCTCGTCTCGGCCGGCAACTCGTGGTTGAAGTAGGCGAGGCCGACCGTGGCCGTGTTCTTCTCGATCTGCCCGCGGTAGAAGCGGGCCCCGCCGTCGTCGCCCACGAGGATGGTCGCGACCCCGGGCTTGACGCCGGTCGCCGCGAGGCGCTCGACCTCGGCGCGGATCTCCTCGCGGACGGTCTCCGCGATCGCCTTGCCGTCGATGATGCGTGCAGCCATGACGTCCCTTTCGTGTCAGATCTTGGCGAGCGTGGTGGCGAGGACCTCGGCGCGCAGCGCCGCGGCCTCGGCGAGGATGGCGTCGATCTCGGCCGCCGCCGCGGCGACGTACGCCTGGTCCTCGATCGAGCCGAGGTTGATGCGCACGTTCAGCGCGGCGCCGACGGCCGCCGCCTCGCCGAGCAGGGCGCCGATGCCGGCGTCGGTCACGGCGTTGGCGTTGCCGAGGTCGGCCGCCACCTTGGCCAGGCGGCAGACCTCGACGGCGACGCGGCAGATGCGCAGCGGCACGTCGGCGGCGACGATGAGGCCGTCCTGCACGGCCTGGTGCCGCGCCGCCTTCTCCTCGTCGGTGCCCTTGGGCAGACGGTAGGCGAGGAGCACGCCGTTGTAGGCCGTGGTGTCCTCCTGCAGCAGCTCCTGCAGGCGCTCGCGGGCGGCCTCGGACGCGGCGAGGACCTCCTTCATCCGCGGCTCGACGTCGGCGAACTTCTCCTTGCCGATGGTCAGGTTGCAGACCATCGAGGTCAGGGCCGCGCCGAGGGCGCCGACGCAGGCCGAGACGCTGCCGCCGCCGGGGGCGGGCTTACCGGACGCCGCGTCGTCGAGGTAGACGGGCAGCGCCTCGCGGGCGTAGACGATGGGGTCGTGCTCGCTCACCACTCACCTCCGGGCGCGGCGCGCCGGCGTCGTGGACGCCGGCGCGCCGTCGCGCTCCTCAGCTGCTCAGAACAGACCGATGATGCGGCCGGTCTCGACGTCGATGTCGACGTCGACGGCCGCCGGCCGCTTGGCCAGACCGGGCATCGTGCGCATCTCGCCGAGCAGCGGGTACAGGTACCCGGCGCCAGTCGCCGGCCGGATGTCGCGGATCGGCACGCGGAAGCCGCGCGGCCGCCCCTTGAGCGCCGGGTCGTGCGAGAGCGAGAGGTGCGTCTTGGCCATGCAGAGCGGGAGCGTGTCGAGCCCCTGCTCGGTGAACTGCTTGATCTTGGCCTCGGCCTCGGGCAGGTAGTCGACGCCGTCGGCGCCGTAGATCTTGGTCGCGATGGTCTCGATCTTCTCCTTGATCGAGGCCTCGAGCGGATACAGGAACTTGAAGTCCCCGCCCCTGTCGGCGGCCGCCTTGACGACCTCGGCCGCCTCCTGGGCGCCATCGCCGCCGAGCGCGTGGACGTTGATCGGCACGGCGTCCTCGGCGCCGGCCGCCACGGCCTCCTTGCGGACGATCTCGACCTCGGTGTCGCGGTCGAAGGCGAAGCGGTTGATGGTGACGACCACGGGCAGGCCGAAGTACTTCATGTTCTCGATCTGCTTGGCGAGGTTCTCGCAGCCCTTCTGGAGCGCTTCGTTGTTCTCTTGCTTGAGCAGCTCGGGATCGACCGGCAGGCCGCCGTGCATCTTGAGGGCGCGCATGGTGCAGGTGATGACCACGGCGCTCGGGGCGAAGCCGCCGTAGCGGCAGATGATGTCCATGAACTTCTCGGAGCCGAGGTCGGCGGCGAAGCCGCTCTCGGTGACGACGTAGTCGCTGAGCTTCATGGCGACCTTGTCGGCGATGATCGAGTTGTTGCCCTGGGCGATGTTGGCGAAGGGGCCGGCGTGGATCAGCGCCGCGTTGCCCTCGAGGGTCTGCATGAGGTTGGGCTTGAGGGCGTCCTTGAGGAGCACCGTCATGGCGCCGCCGGCGCCGATGTCGTCGGCCGTGAGCGGCTGGCCCGACTTGTCGTAGCCGAAGGTGATGCGGCCGAGGCGCTCGCGCAGGTCCTTGAGCGAGGTCGCGAGGCCGAGGATGGCCATGACCTCGCTGGCGACGGTGATGTCGTAGCCGGTCTGGCGCGGCAAGCCGTTGAGCCGCCCGCCGAGGCCGTTGACGATCTCGCGCATGGCGCGGTCGTTGAGGTCCACGCAGCGCCGCCAGGAGATGGTGAGCGGATCGATGTCGAGGTCGTTGCCGTGCATGATGTGGCTGTCGACCATGGCGGCCAGCAGGTTGTTGGCCGTGCCGACGGCATGGATGTCGCCGGTGAAGTGCAGGTTCAGGTCCTCCATCGGGAGGAGCTGCGAGTAGCCGCCGCCGGCGGCTCCGCCCTTGATGCCGAAGACCGGCCCGAGGGAGGGCTCACGCAGGGCGAGCATGGTGTCCATGCCGACCGCGTTCATGCTCTCGGAGAGGCCGACGGCCGTGACGGTCTTGCCCTCACCCAGCGGCGTCGGCGTGATGGCCGTCACGTTGATGATCTTGCCGTCGGGCTTGTCCTTGAGGCGGTCGAGCACGGCCATGTAGTCGATCTTCGCCTTGTACCGACCGTAGAGCTCGAGCTCGTCCTCGAGGATGCCCGCCTTCTCGGCGATGGCCTGGATCGGCTGCATCGTCGCGGCCTGCGCGATCTCGATGTCACTCGGGACGGGGTTCTTGCGGGTGATCTTGCCGCTGACGGTCAACGCGTCCTCCTTCGGTCACCACTCTTGCGCGTCTCTCTCGGACCGAGAACAAGCGGACGCCGGCCGTGATCGAGCGGGGGACCGCCGCGGCCGGCGACCGGGAGCTCGGCTCCACTCCCTTGTGAAGGATTGTACAGACGGCCCATCGACAGGGTCAA
>JAZBOM010000553.1:0-4138 GCA_036351205.1 Thermoleophilia bacterium
CAAGGGGGCCGCGCCCGCCCGCTTCATGCGCAGGCGCCTCTCGCCCGCGTCACGACGGCTGCGGCCGCGACGTCAGATCCACGGGGGCGTTCCACGAGCGCAGGGTCTTCAGGTAGTTCGCACGCTCGAACGCCGAGGGATCGTCGCTGGCCGCGTAGCTGACGCTGCCGCGCAGCTCGGCGACCGACTCGTACCCGTTCGCCTCCATCCAGGCGAGGAGCTCCTTCTCCACGGCGGCGATGTGCCCGCGACCGTTCTGCAGCAGCGCGGATGTCATCATCGCGACGTCGGCGCCCACGAGGAGCGCCTTCGCCGCGTCGATCCCGCTGTGGACCCCGCTCGACGCGGCGAGCGAGGCGCGCCCGGCGACCTGCGAGCACAGGATCGCGATCCAGCGCAGGGGGAGGCGCAGCTCCCACGGCCGGCTGAGCTCGAGCGTCGGCGCGACCTGTCTCGAGTCGGCGTCGAGGTCGGGCTGGTAGAAGCGGTTGAAGAGCACCAGCCCGTCCGCTCCCGCCTCCAGGGCGCCGGCGGCGAAGTTGGCGAGCGCCGAGTAGTAAGGCGAGATCTTGACCGCCAGCGGCAGGCCGGTCGCGGCGCGGACCTGCCGGATCACGTCGAGGTCGCTCGCCTCCATGTCGGCGCCGCTGCGGGTGGCGTCGGCCGCGACGCGGTAGAGGTTGAGCTCGAGCGCGTCGGCTCCCGCCTCCTCGATCAGCTTCGCGAAGCGGACCCAGCCGCCGCTCGACGTGGCGTTCAGGCTGGCGATGACCGGGACCTCGAGCGCGCCCTTCGTCTCGGCGACGGTCGCGAGGTAGCGGTCGGCGACGCTCTCGAAGCCTTCGGCCGCCGGGTGGTAGTCGAGGGCTTCGGCGAAGCCTTCGCTCCCCTGCTCCAGCGCCCGGGTGACCTCGAGCTCCTCGTGGACGACCTCCTCCTCGAAGAGCGAAGGCAGGACGACGGCCGCGGCCCCGTGCTCCTGCAGGCGCAGGGCGCTCTCGGGTCGCCTGGTCAGCGGCCCCGCCGACGCCACGAGCGGGCTCCGCAGGTCGAGGCCGAGGTAGCTGGTCGCCAACCGAGTCATGACGCCTCCTCCTTCCGGTCCTCGGCGGTGGGCGCCGCCGCGCCCTCCGCGTCGTCGTCCGCGCGCGCGTCGCTCGTCTCGTCACCACTGTGCGTCCCGCCCGAGAGCGCGACGCCGGCGAATCTCGCCGGGACCGTCCGCGACATGGCGGCGAGCTGCTCGTAGTAGCGCCAGCGCTCGTCGACGTCGGCCTGGATCAGGTCGAACAGGCGCTCGGACGTCTCCGGGTGCGTGCGGCTCAGCATGGCGAAGCGCGCCTCGGTCGAGATGAAGTCGCGTACCGGCATCGAAGGCTTGCGTGAGTCGAGCGTGAAGGGTCGCCCGTCCTCGGTCGCGGTCGGGTTGAAGCGGTACAGCGGCCAGTAGCCGCTCTTCACCGCGTCCTTCATGTGCGCCATGGCCTGCGACATGTCGAGCCCGTGGGCGGTGCAGGTACAGTAGGCGATCACGAGCGAAGGGCCCGGCCAGGCGTCGGCCTCGAGGAGGGCCTTGACGGTCTGGGCGTCGTTCGCCCCCATGGCGATCTGCGCGACGTAGGCTGTGCCGTAGGCCATCGCCAGGGCGCCGAGGTCCTTCTTCGGCGTGGTCTTGCCGGACGCGGCGAACTTGGCCACGGCGCCGCGGGGAGTCGCCTTCGAGGCCTGACCTCCCGTGTTGGAGTAGACCTCGGTGTCGAGGACGAGGATGTTGACGTTGCGACCGGCGGCGAGCACGTGGTCGAGGCCGCCGAAGCCGATGTCGTAGGCCCAGCCGTCGCCGCCGATGATCCAGACGCCCTTCGTCACGAGGTCGTCGGCCAGCGAGAGCAGGCAGCGCACCTCGGGATCGCCGCCGTCCAGGGCGTGCAGCGCGGCGACCAGCTTCGCGACCCTGCCGCGCTGCTCGGCCAGCTCGCCCTCGGTGTCCTGCGGGCTCTCCAGCAGCGCCGTCACGAGGCCGGCGTCGAGCCGGGGCGCGAGGCGCTCGAGCAGGAGCCTCGCCCGCGCGACGCGCGCCTGCGAACCCATGCGCATGCCCATCCCGAACTCGGCCGTGTCCTCGAAGAGCGAGTTGTTCCAGGCCGGGCCGCGCCCCTCGCCGTCGACGGTCCACGGGGTGGTCGGCAGGTTGCCGCCGTAGATCGACGAGCAGCCGGTCGAGTTGGCGATCACGATGCGGTCGCCGAAGAGCTGGGAGACGAGCTTGACGTAGGGCGTCTCCCCGCACCCGGCGCAGGCGCCGGAGAACTCGAAGAGCGGCTCGAGGAGCTGCGAGCCCTTCACCGTCGTGTGGGGCAGCAGGTCCCGCGGTGGCAGCGGGATCGAGGAGAAGAACTCCCAGTTCGTCCGCTGTGCGTCGCGGGTCTCGAGGGCCGGCTCCATGCTCAGGGCGCGGCGGCGCGCCTCGGTCTTGCTCCGGGCGGGACAGACGTTGAAGCAGACGCCGCACCCGGTGCAGTCGTCGGGCGACGCCTGGACCGTGAGCTTGTAGCCCGGGAGCTCCTTGGAGCGGAAGTCCTTGGCGGGGAAGCCGGCGGGCGCGCCGGTGAGGGCGGCCGGCTCGTAGACCTTCATCCGGATGACGGCGTGCGGGCACACGAGCGAGCACTTGCCGCAGTCGATACAGAGCTCCGGGTCCCAGAGCGGGATCTGCCGCGCGATCGCGCGCTTCTCGTACTTCGTCGTCCCCGTGATGAACGACCCGTCCTCAGGGAACGCGCTGACCGGCAGGAGGTCGCCCTCGCCCGCGAGCAGGGGCACCGTCACCCGCTTGACGAACTCGGGGGCGTCGTCCGGCACCGTGATGCCGGCGCCGCCGGCGCACGTCACCGCCTCCGGCACGTCGACTTGCTCGAGCTCCTCGAGCGAGCGGTCGATGGCCGCGAAGTTGCGATCGACGATGACCTGCCCGCGCTTGCCGTAGGTCTTCACGACGAACTCCTTGATGTGCCGGAGGGCTTCGTCGACCGGGAGGACGCCGGAGAGGGCGAAGAAGCAGGGCTGCATCACGGTGTTGATGCGCTCACCCATGCCGACGTCGGCGGCGATGCGGTCGGCGTCGATCACCCAGAAGCTGAGGCGCTTGGCGATGATCTGCTCCTGGATGCACCCGGGCAGGTGGTCCCACACCTCGGCGGCGGGGTAAGGGCTGTTGAGGAGGAAGGTGCCGCCTTCGCGGGCGTGACCGAGGACCATCAGCTTGCCGAGCAACCCGAACTGGTGACACGCCACGAAATCGGCACGCTCGATCAGATACGTGGAGCGGATCGGGTTGGGGCCGAAGCGCAGGTGCGAGACCGTGACCGACCCCGCCTTCTTGGAGTCGTACACGAAGTAGCCCTGGGCCCAGAGGTCGGTGTTCTCGCCGATGATCTTGACCGAGCTCTTGTTCGCTCCGACCGTGCCGTCGGCGCCGGTGCCGAAGAACATCGCCTGCACCTCGCCGGCGGGGCGCTGGTAGCGGAACTCCGTGTCGATGGGGATGCTCAGGCCGGTGACGTCGTCGCTGATGCCGACGGTGAAGTGCCGCTTGGGCTCCTCGGCGGCGGACTCGTCGAAGACCGCCTTGGCCATGCCCGGGTTGAACTCCTTCGACGACAGGCCGTAGCGGCCACCGATCACGCGCGGCGGGCGCTCGAAGTGCGGCCGCGTGGAGTCGGCGTCCTCGGCCAGCGCGGCGACCACGTCGAGGTAGAGCGGCTCGCCCGGTGCGCCTGGTTCCTTGGTCCTGTCCAGCACGGCGATGGAGCGCACCGTCGAGGGCAGGGCCTTGACGAACGCCTCGGCCGGGAACGGGCGGTAGAGGCGGATCTTGAGGAGGCCGACCCGTTCGCCGGCGGCGATGAGCGCGTCGGTCGTCTGCTCCGCCGCGCCGATGCCGGACCCCATGAGGACGACGACGCGCTCCGCGTCGGGCGCACCGACGTAGTCGACGAGACCGTAGCGACGCCCGACGCGATCGTCGAACGCGTCCATCGTCTCCGCGACGATCCCCGGGATCGCGAGGTAGAAGAGGTTGCCCGCCTCGCGCCCCTGGAAGAAGGCGTCGGGGTTCTGGGCCGTGCCGCGCACCAGC
>JAZBOM010000554.1:0-7342 GCA_036351205.1 Thermoleophilia bacterium
CGTGCTGGTCGACGACTTCCCCGGCGCCTACTACACCCAGGCCAAGGTCGACAAGCACGTGCTGATCGCCGGCCAGGGACTGCCGCGACCGCTGGCCGAGGGCGCCTCCCTGTTCTTCGGCGAGATCGAGGTGACCGAGCAGGTCGTCGCCTACCAGAAGCGCGACGTGAGCGACGGCCGGGTGCTCGACACGACCTCGCTCGAGCTCCCGGAGCAGGTCTTCACGACCGAGGCCCTGTGGCTCACGCTGACTCCCGAGCTGCTGCAGAAGACACTCGCGGGTCTGGTGGAGGAAGAGGCCGCGGCCGCGGGCGGCGGCCCCACCGGCGACCGAGCAGATGGGGTCGTGGGTGCGGAGGTGCCGCACGGCGCCGCTGATGCCGCCCCACGGGTGTCCGGCGCCGCTGCCGTCGACGCCGCCGACCCGGCGCCGCACGTGCCCGGCGCCTTGCACGCCGCCGAGCACGTGCTCATCGCCCTCCTGCCCCTGTATGCGATGTGCGACCGCTGGGACGTCGGCGGGCTCTCGACTCCCTGGCATTCGCAGACCGACCTGGCGACGATCTTCGTCTACGACGGCTACCCGGGCGGCATCGGCCTCTCGCGGCGAGCGCACGACGCCTTCGCCGAGCTCGCCGCCGACGCCCGCCGCCTGGTCGCCGAGTGCCCCTGCGAGGACGGCTGCCCCTCGTGCGTGCAGAGTCCCAAGTGCGGTAACCTCAACGAGCCGCTCAGCAAGCCCGGAGCGGTGCGGCTGCTCGACGCGGTGCTTGCCGCCGACGCACGACCCGAAGGCACCGGCGCCACCTGACGAGGAGACAGATGCCGGACGACATCACCATCGCCCCTCTCGACCCCGCCGAGATCGAGCGCCTCGCGCCGCTCTGGCGGGCGCTGCTCGACCACATCGCCGACCTCCCGGGCGCGATCGTCCCTATCCGGCCCTTCGAGCAGTCGTGGCCGATCGAACGCGCCGAGATGCTCGAGGCGCTCGCCGGCGACGCCTTCGTCCTCGCCGCGTGGCGCGGCGGCGACGTGGTGGGCTATGCCTTCGTCGGCATCGAAGGTCCCGACCCGGTGTGGTACACGGGCGACTCTCGCGCCGAGCTGATCCACCTGAGCGTCGCCGACGGGGCGCGAGCCGCCGGCGTCGGCACGGCGCTCATGGACGCGGTCGACGCCGAGCTCGAGCGCCGCGGCATCGAGGACGTCGAGATCGGCGTCGACACCGCCAACCACGATGCCGTGCGCTTCTACGAGCGCCGCGGCTACCGGCACGACTTCCACATCTTCTACGGCTCCCCCGGGGGCAGGCCGTGGGCCTGCCTGCGGCGCGAAGCGGCCGACCGGGAGGCCGGGCGCGGCCGCTTCGCGCCGCCAAGTGACCCGTCCGGGGCCCACCCCGCGTAGGCACCACGCGTGTGTCGCGGGGCCTCGCCGGAGCCGGTGACGCGGCGCATCGAGCGACGCCGCGGCCAACGGTGAGCGTCCTTGACGACCCCCGACGTGCGGTATAGACCGTCCCAAGAGACGCGTCCCCGCTCGCTGGGACACAGGGGCGATGACCGGGGAGGTGAGCCGCGCAGCACACTACGTCCGGTCGCCGCCAGCGAGCCGGCCGGATGAGGGGGAAGCCCGTCCGCCACGGCAAGCGCCGCCACGGGAGCCTCGGCCGATGGCCGACAGCGGCTGCGGACGGTGGGGGAACTCAAGGGGGTCCATCATGGCCGTTCGTTCTCGCGCGCTCGCATGCGCGTTTCTCGGAGTGCTCGTCGTCGCGCTGATCGTCGCCGCGCCGGCAGCGGCCGAGGAGCCGAGCATCCTCGGCAACAACCTCTCGGTGCCGGTCATCTTCGCCGAGGGCTACAACATCGTCGGCGGCGACGTGAGCGATCCGGCCATCGGGTCGGGCTTCCGCTCGACGCCGCTGGAGGACAATTTCGCCTGGTACAAGGACAACTACGCTCTCTACTACATGCCGGGTCTGCTGGACGCAGCGGGCGCCGACCTCTACTCCAGCTGGTTCTACCCTCAGAAGACCGAGGCGACCTGGCAGGCCGAGTGGGCCGACTGGAGCGCGAGCGGTCCCGTCGAAGTCACCCGCCTCGACTGGGGTGACAGCCTGCTCGCGAAGACGTGGCCGGTGAGGGCCAAGATCCGCCTCGAGGTCCGTCTGTATCGCGAGAACACCAGCGGCCTGCTGGGCTACGCCATGAACCACCTCGAGGGCGCGGGCATCGATGAGGTCTGGGGTGCAGCAGACGCGGCACCCGTCGCGAACGAGAACGGGGCCACCGGCACGGCATACACCCTGCCGACGCCGTGGACCACCGTGTACTCGAACTGCGCGCGGCTGAGCCTGTACGCGCTGGACGACGCGGGCAACCCGGTCGGCGACGAGCTCTTCGACGGGGACGGCATGGCGGTCGCCGACAAGTACGGCACGGACGGCCCCGGTCTGTTCGGCGCCGAGGTCAACGTCGGCGGCTACGTGATCTACGGGTACACGCTCGACGGCAAGGCGATGAAGCTCGAGCCCGGCGACTACCGGATCGTCTTCAGCCTCGATACCGGGGCGACCTGGAGCGATGAGTCGGTCGCCCGCAACACGAAGATCACCGGCCTCGACCCGATCGACGCCGGGGCGAGCGAGTGGCTGTACCACTCGGAGCTCGCCGAAGACGGCTTCAGCTCTTGGGTCGACTTCGAGCTCGTCCCCAAGACGACCGGCGGCGGAGGAGGCGGCAAGCCGCACTGAATCCGCACCCGCCGGGTCGAGGTGAGGTCGCAACGGGGAAACGGCCACCGTGCGGGGCTTGAAACGGACGGGGCGGGCGGCACGCCGCCCGCCCCGTCCCTTTCGCTACAATCGGCTGGTCCGCGACCCGAAGGAGGGCGGCCGTGACTCAGACGTACGTCAGCGTGATCGGCGCGAGCCGCTGCGGCCCCGAGCTCGCGGCCAGGGCCGAGGAGCTGGGACGCCTGCTCGCTCGTCGCGGCTGCGTCGTCGTCTGCGGCGAGCGCTCGGGAGTCATGGAGGCCGTCGCGCGCGGCGTGGCCGCGGAGGGCGGCGTCTCGATCGGCCTCCTGCCGGAGGCCGATCGCTCGCGCGCCGCCCCCGACCTCACGTTCTCGATCCCCACCGCCATCGGCTGGGCGCGCAACCTCGCCGTGGTGGCGAGCGGCGACGCCGTGATCGCCGTGGGCGGCGCCTGGGGCACGCTGAGCGAGATCGCCCTCGCGCGCACTGTCGGCCGCCGGGTCGTCCTGCTCGACAGCTGGGAGTTGCGCCCGCCGGAAGCGGCGCTGGCCGCCGCCGGCGGATCCGGTGAGGACGAGGGCGAGCTCGACGGTGTGGTACGGGCGAGCTCGCCCGCCGAGGCCGTCGAGCTCGCCCTCGCCGGCCTTTGAGAAGGAGATCTGGCGGGGACTAGGGGAGTCACACCCCTCTACACGGGTTTAGAGCCCGTGCTGATCCTTCCGATCGAGCCCCCGCGCCGTCCCGATCATACCGCGACGGGGCCGCGGTCGCCCGCCGGCGGCGATCGTCGCGGCTCGGCGGCGATCATCGTCGCGTCTCGCCGGCGGCCATCGTCGCCGGTCGACGGCGAAGATCTTGCCGACCCGCCCGACACCACCCCCACCGCCTGCAGGGGACCGTCGCGAGCGCCCCGACCGTTGCAGTGGAGGCCCGCATCCGCGTAGAGTTGCCCATCGCCCCGTGCGGCCCCGGCGTCGGAGCACAGCTCCGCCGGGCCCCAGGGCATCCGCGATCCGACTGGGGGTACTCATGGGTGGCAAGGGACTGGGGTGGCTGCTGGCCATCGTCGGGGTCGTCCTTGTGGCGGCCGGGCTGGTCGTCATGCTGGTCGTCGTGCCGGGGATGAAGCAGCTGCCTGCCGACACCGACACCACGCGCACGTATGAAGGCACCATGGCGTCCATGCTCGATCCGACCACGTTCCAGACGATGACCGACCTGCCGATCGAGCTCGAGCGTCGCTTCTTTGTCGCCGAGACCACCGACGGCATCGCCCTCGTCACGGAGGAGCGCACCATGACGAGCGGCGGGCAGCCGCTGCAGCAGGGCGTGAACAACTACGCCGTCGACCGTGTGACGATGGAGTGGAGCAACGACTACCCGGAGGCCTGGGCCGAGAACGAGGGCTTCTGGCCGCGTGAGGGCTACGTGATCGGCTGGCCGATGGACACCGAGCAGAAGGACTACGTCGGCTGGAGCGACGACTACATGAGCACCGTGCCGCTGACCTTCGTCGAGGAGGCCACGCACGAGCGTAGCGGCATGACGCTGTACAAGTTCACCTCGGCGAGCGACGCGCAGCCCATCGTCCCCGAGATGGTCCAGGGCATGGGACTGCCGACCGAGCTGCCCAAGTCACAGCTCGCCCTCCTGCTCGGCGGCATCGACCTCGGCGCCGCGGTCCAGGCGCTCCTGCCGACGCTGCTCGAGCAGCTGCCCGACACGGTGCCCCTGGGCTACTACTACGACTACGAGGGCACCTACTGGGTCGACCCGGCGACGGGCATCATCGTCGACACCGAGAAGCGCGAGACGCGCACCGTCGGCCTGAGCCCGGACGGCATCGCGGGGACGGCCCTCGAGCTGTTGCCCGCCGAGCAGCTGGGCGCCCTCCGGGCGCCGATCCTGGACTTCACCTACACGGCCACGGACGTCGCGGTCGAGGAGGCGAAGGCCGACGCCGAGGACGCGGCCGGCATGCTCCAGCTCTACGGCATGATCCTGCCGCTGATCGGGATCGTCGCCGGCGGCCTGCTCCTGGTGCTGGGCATCGTGTTCATCGCACGCAAGCCGAAGGCCGCCTGAGAGCGGCGACCGGTGAGCCCCGCCGCCTCGGTGGGGGGAGCGCGGGCCGAAGGGGCCGCCGGGCGTTCACGCCCGGCGGCCCCTTCGCCGCTCAGACGAGCGCCTCTGCTGGGAAGGGGTTGACGTTCAGGCGAGCGCCCGCACCGCCATGACGGCGACGCCGATGGCGAGCGGCTCGTGGATGTGGCGCACGCCCAGCCGGGCCTGCGCCGCGACGGTGAAGGCCGACGGCACGCCGGGGACGGCGGCGATCGTGCGCAGCCCGACCTGCGCATCACCGATCACAGCCGGCGCCGGCGTCGCGTCGAAGATCAGGTCGGCGTCGCGCAGGCCCTCGGCGAGCTCGACGCGCTCGAAGTCGAGCCCCTGAGCGCCGGCGAGCTCCACGCGCTCGCGGTCGGGCTCGACCACCGACAGCCGGGCGCCGCGGGCCAGCAGGCGGCCGGCGGCGGCACGGCCCACCGGCCCGAGGCCGAGCAGCAGCACCGGCCGGTCGGCGAGACCGCCCGCTGCCGCCTCGAGCGCCGTGACGTAGCCGTGCGCGGTGGCCGGGTCGTCGTCCACGCAGCGTCCTTTGCGGACGTTGACGGCGACGAAGCGGTGGTCGTCGGCCGTGAAGAACACCTCGGCGCCGCCGTCGATCGCCTCCTGGATCCCGCGCACGTCGGCCTGCGCCGTCACGCTCGCTTTCCACCCCATGTGGCGGAGGATGACGGCGACGCACTCGCTGAACCCCGAGATGAGACCCTCGCCGGTCGTGACCGGCACGCAGGCGAAGACGGCGTCGGTCCGAAGCTCGGAGGGATCGGCGGAAGAACGGGCGGCGGCGCGGACGGCGGCGGGAGCGGCCGCGGCTGGAGCAAGACTCGAAGCCGCCGCGTCGACGGCCACCGTCTGCGCGGCGAGCGCGCGCAGTGTCAGGCCGGAGACCTCGACCAGCCCGCTCTCGAAGCGGCGCAGGCCGGCGGTCAGCCCCCTGACGTCGTCCTCGGTCAGACGGGTCACGGCGTCTCCTCCGCGACGAGGGCCAGCGTCTCGCGCCGCCCCAGGTCACGAACGACGGCATCGGCGCGCGCCCGCGCCTCAGCGACCGTGGCGCCGGCGCAGATCAGCGTCGCCGACCACGATGGAGCGCCGGGCTCGTAGTCGGTCAGAGCTTCGTCGGCGCCGTGGAACCCCTCGACCAGGCTCAGCGGGCGGGAACTTCCCATCACGTGCTCACCGGGCACCGCCAGGCGCCCGCCCTCCGCGTGTACGTGCTGGTAGACGCAAGCGGAGCGCGGGGTGCGGTCGAGCGACGGCGGCGCACCGCGCGTGACGCAGTCGACGAGGCCCTCGAGCAGGTTCACGCCGCTCGACCAGAGCACCGCGGTCGGAGTCTGGCTCGGCAGCCGGGCGTCGATCTCGAGCAGCCGCGGGCCGTCGGGCGCGACCATCACCTCGACGTCCATCAGCCCGGTCAGGCCGAGGCCCTCGGCGAGCCGCACGGCCATGTCGTCGAGCGCCTCGAGGGTGCCGGTCGGGGCGGCGCGCGACCAGTCGGGGGAAGCGGTCGGGGAGGCGGCGGCGGGCGGCCCGCCCGCCGCCGCCTCCCCGACCGGCGCCACGACGCGCTTGCAGTCGTACCCGGCGTCGAACTCCAGACCCGTCACCTGCAGCGGCACGGCGCGGCCGCCGGCGGCCAGCACCTCGATCGAAAGGGACGGGCCGGCCACGTACTCCTCGACCACGACCTCGTGGCCGGCGGCCGCCAGCCGCTCCTTCGCGACGCGCAACCCGGTCTCGTCGCTCACCACGGTCACGCCCTCGCTGCCGCTGGCGGACGAGGGCTTGACCACGGCGGGGAAGCCGCACGCCGGCCACGGCCGCGGCGCCGGCACGCCGAGATCGGCGGCAAGCCGGTTCGAGGCGAGCTTGGACGAGGTCACGCGATAGGCGGCGAGGTCGAAGAGGAGCGGCACACCCCAGCGCGCCACGTGCGCGTCGAGCCAGGCGAGCGTCTCGTCGTCCTCGCAGGCCGGCAGCACCGCGTCACAGGCGCCGAGCACGGCCCGGCTCGTGCGCTCGTCCGCGGTGACGTCGAGCACCACGACCCTGTCGGCCAGGCCCGACGCCGGCACGCCGTGGCGTCGGTCGACGAGGACGGTCTCGTAGCCGGCCTTGCGCGCCAGGTAGACGGCCTCGGTCCCCTGCAGCTTGCCGCCGACGACGGCGAGCTTCACGCCGCGCCCTCCGCGCCGCCGCCGCGCGGCGGTCGTTCGCCGTCGGCCACCGGCGACCGACCGCCGCCCGACCGCGTCTCACCGTCGCTCGCCCCGCCCGGGTGCCGTGCCCGCTCCACCCACGCGGCGTACGCCGCCGGGCCGGCGTGACGCAGCCCCAGGCGGGCCAGATGCGGCAGGACCCCGGCGACCGTGCGGTGGCCCTCCTCGATGTCCAGTTCGGACTGGGAGACGCCGGCGAGCCCGGTCGTCGGCGGCACGATCGAGGTGACGA
>JAZBOM010000555.1:0-8726 GCA_036351205.1 Thermoleophilia bacterium
GGCTCGCGCGCGGCAGGCCCCCCTGCGATTCCCATACCGGCGCAGGCGGCAGCACGGTCAGCGCGCGCCCCGGCACGAAGCGCCGGGGCGCCGGACGGTAAGAAGCAACGGGAGGTGAACAGGGTGGCTGACGAGCAGGGCAGAGTGATCCCGCCGTCGCCGGAGGTCTCGAAGAACGCCTACGTCAAGAGCCTCGACGAGTACAAGGCTCTGTACAAGCGTTCGGTAGAGGACCCGGAGGGCTACTGGGCGGAGCGCGCCGAGGACGCGCTCGTCTGGACGAAGAAGTGGGACAAGGTCCTCGACTGGAGCTTCGACCCCGTCCCCTACATCAAGTGGTTCGAGGGCGGCGAGCTCAACGCCTCGTACAACTGTCTCGACCGCTGGGTCGAGGCGGGCAAGGGCGACAAGCCGGCCATCGTCTTCGAGGGCGACCCCGGCGACACGAAGACGTACACGTTCAAGGAGCTCCTCGACGAGGTCTCCAAGTTCGCCAACGTCCTCAAGAAGCACGGCGTGAAGAAGGGCGACCGCGTCGCTCTCTACCTGCCGATGATCTCCGAGCTGCCCATCGTCATGCTCGCCTGCGCGCGCATCGGCGCCATCCACATGATGGTCTTCGGCGGCTTCTCCTCCGAGGCCCTCAAGGCGCGCATCGACAACTGCGGCGCCAAGGTCCTCGTCTGCGCCGACAAGGGTCACCGCGGCGCCAAGACGACGCCCTCCAAGACCAACGCCGACGTCGCCGTCAGCGGCGAGACGACGGTCGAGACGGTCATCGTCATCAAGCGCGTCGACGGCGACGTGCCGATGCAGGACGGCCGCGACGTCTGGTACCACGACGAGATGGCCGCCCCCGACATCACCGCCGAGTGCGCGCCGGTGCCGGTCGACGCCGAGCACCCGCTCTTCATCCTCTACACGTCGGGCTCGACGGGCACCCCGAAGGGCGTCCTCCACAGCACCGGCGGGTTCCTGCTCTACGTGCACGACACGTGCAAGTACGTCTTCGACCTTCACGACGACGACGTCCACTTCTGCACGGCCGACATCGGCTGGATCACCGGCCACAGCTACATCGTCTACGGCCCGCTCAGCATGGGCGTCACCAGCGTCCTCTTCGAGGGCCTGCCGACCTACCCCGAGCCCGACCGCTACTGGCAGGTCGTCGAGAAGCACGAGACGACGACGATCTACACCGCGCCGACCGTCATCCGCAGCCTCATCGGCCAGGGCGACGAGTGGGTCGACAAGCACGACATGCCCTCGCTGCGCCTCATGGGCTCGGTCGGCGAGCCGATCGACGCCAACAGCTGGGTCTGGTACTACGAGAAGATCGGCAAGAGCCGCGTGCCGCTGCTCGACACGTGGTGGCAGACCGAGACCGGCGGGCACATGATCGCCCCGCTCCCCGGGGCCGTGCCGCTCAAGCCGGGCTCGGCCGGGCGCCCGTTCTTCGGCGTCCAGACCAAGGTCCTCAAGGACGACGGCAGCGAAGCTGCGATCGGCGAGGACGGTCATCTCGTCATCACCGCCCCGTGGCCCGGCATGATCCGCGGCACCTGGGGCGACGTCGAGGGCAAGCGCTTCAAGGAAGTGTACTTCTCGATGTTCAAGGGCGTCTTCTACACCGGTGACGGCTGCGCGATCGACGCCGACGGCGACCACTGGCTCAAGGGCCGCATCGACGACGTGCTCAACGTCTCCGGCCACCGCATCGGCACCTCCGATGTCGAGGGCGCGCTGGTCAGCCACCCGGCCGTCGCCGAGGCCGCCGTGGTCGGCTACCCGCACAACATCAAGGGCACCGGCATCTACACCTACGTCGTGCTCAACGACGGCGTCGAGCCCACCGACGAGCTCAAGAAGGAGCTCGCGGTGCACGTGCGCAAGGTCGTAGGCCCCATCGCCACGCCCGACAAGATGCAGTTCGCCACGACCGGTCTGCCGAAGACCCGCTCGGGCAAGATCATGCGCCGCATCCTGCGCAAGATCGCCGAGGGCGAGTTCGACGCGCTCGGCGACACCTCGACGCTGGCCGACCCGGCCGTGGTCGAGGACCTGAAGGCGCACAAGCAGTAGTCGCGGAGGGCGCGGTCGGGCGCCCGGGCATGTGGCCCGGGCGGTTCAACGATCGTGCGCGACGAACGCACGAAGGGGGGCGGCCGCCGTGAGGCGGCCGCCCCCCTTTCTCATGCGCGGGGCACACGCGCCGGCGTGAGGAGTGGTCGGCGCCCCGGTGCGACGACGCGGCGCGGGGCGGGGCGGCGGCGCCGGCCGACCGTGCCGGCGACGTCGCGGCAGGGACGGCACGGGTCCGTGCCGAATCGGTGAGCAGCCCTCCGCGCCCGGAGAGGGTCGTCCGACCTCGGAGGAGGCTCCCATGCCCGACGGTCAGCGCTGGGAGATCCCGGTGTGGATACGCCTGCTCGGGCTGACGAGCTGGTACGGCATCGGGATGGTCGCCGCCCTCGTCGTGGCGGCGTGGTTCGTGAGCGCCACACGCACGATCATCATCCCCTTCGTCGTCGCCGTCCTCCTCAGCGCGATCCTGTCGCCGGTCGCCGACATCCTTGAGCGCCGCGGCATGAAGCGCTGGGTCGGCGCGCTGCTCGCCACGCTGCTGGTGGTCGTCGTCGGCGCCGGGCTCGTCCTGCTCATCGTGGCCCAGGTGGTCAACCAGGCGCCGGAGATCGGCGACCAGCTCTCGGCAGCGACGGCGGACCTCGCCGCTTGGCTCGACGAGCAGGGCTGGGGCAGCGAGGTCATCACGTCGGTCGAGTCGAGCGTCGCCGAGAACTGGCAGAAGTGGCTCACCGGCATCATCCCGACGATCGGCAGGGGCGTCGGCTCGCTGGCGACGCTCGTCCTCGTCGTCGTGCTGGCCGTGAACATCCTCTTCTTCCTCATCAAGGACGGGCCGACGCTCAGCCGCTGGGCCGCGGGACACCTCGGCGTGCCGCGCGAGATCGCCGCGGCCACCTTCGCCGACAGCTCCCGCAGCATACGCGGGTACTTCATCGGCACGACCGCCGTCGGGCTCGTCAACGCCGTGATCGTGGGCGTCGGCGCCGTCGTCCTCGGCACGCCGCTCGCCTTCGTCCTCGCCGTGGTCATGCTCTTCACCAACTACGTGCCGTTCATCGGCGCCTTCGTCGGCGGCGCCTTCGCCGTGCTCATCGCCTTCGCCGGCGGCGGCGTGACCGACGCGGCGATCATGCTCGGCCTGGTGCTCGCCGCCAACGGCCCGGGGCAGTGGGTCGTGCAGCCGCTGGCGCTCGGCTCCAGCCTCAACCTGCACCCGATCGTGGTCCTCTTCGTGACGATGGCCGGCAGCATCCTGGCCGGGCCCGTGGGCGGCGTCGTGTCGGCGCCGCTGACCGCGGTCATGGTCGACGGCGTGCGACGGGTGAACGCCGCGGGGCTCTTCTCGGGGCCCGACCCGGCGGCGGCCGCACCGACGGCGGACGCCGGCGGAGGACCCTGACCGCGGCGTCCCGCGGTGCCGCTCACTCGCGGGCCCGCCGCGCGGCGGGGCTCAGGGGCTAGGGCTCGCGGTCGGCTCCGGCGACGCCGGCGGGCCGGTCGAGACGACGATGTCGACGGCGCTCCCCGGCGCGGCACTGTCGCCGGCCGCCGGCCGCTGCACGACCACGAAGCCCGCCGGCACGCCGTCGCTCGACGCCTCGCTCACGACCACTGTGAACCCGGCGTTCAGCAGCGTCTGCGAGGCCGCGTCCTGTGAGGCCCCGGTCACGTCCGGCACCTCGACCGCGGTGGGCGCCTCCGGGCCCGTGGAGACCGTCAGGTCGACCCTCGCCCCCTCGTCCACCTCGGCCTCGGCCTCCGGGTCCTGCTCGATGACGGTGCCCGCCGGGCCGTCCTCGCTCGCGACCTCGCGGATCGTGCCGACGACGAGACCCTCTCGCTCGAGCGCCTTCTGCGCCCCGTCGACGGTCATCCCGACGACGTCGGGGACGACGACGGGCGCGACCTCCTCGTCGCTGTCGAACACCCCGGCGGCCCACGCGGCGGCCAGGGCCGCCAGCATGATCACGATCGCGAGCGCGATCCAGAGCGGAGCCTTCGAGCGCGGCGGCGCCGGCGGCGGCTCGACGAACGTCGCCCCGGCGAGCAGCTGCTCGAGCCGCTCGCGCAGGACCGCAGCCGAGGGACGCACGGCAGGGTCCTTGCTCAGGGCGGCGGCGGCGATCTGACCGAGCGCGGCCGGCACCGCCGGGTTGCGCATCTGCGGCGGCGTGAGGACCCCGTCGACGTGCTCGCGGGCGACGGCGGCGGCGTCGGCGCCGTCGACCGCCGGCGCTCCCGTGAGCAGGAGGTAGAGCACGAGACCGAGCCGGTACACGTCGGCGGCCGGGCCGGGCCCCCACCCTGCGGCCTCCTCAGGACTCAGGTAGCGCGCGCCCGCGGCCGGGGCGCCCGGCCGCAGGTCGGGCGGCTCGAGGCCGCCGGCCACGCCCGCGCCGACGAGCTTCACCTCACCGTCGGCCTGGCGGACCAGGGACGACGGGTCGACCGCCCCGTGGACGGCGCCTGCGGCGTGCAGCGCCGCCAGCGCCCCGGCCGCCTCGGCGACGACGAGCGCCGCGTCGGCCGGGTCCATCGCGCCGTCCGCGACGAGCGCGGCCGCGTCGCGGCCGCGGACGTCGTCGGTGACCACGAAGCAGTCGTCGCCGTCCCGGCCGGCGTCGACCACGGCGGCGAGGCCGGAGTGCCGCACGCCGACCACCCGGTCGACGCCCTGAAGGAAGGCGGCCGGGTCCGCCGGACGTACGACGGTGATGACGACGGGGCGCTCGTCGGGCCCGATCGCCCGGTGCCGGGCGGCGGCGCGTCCGGGCGCCAGCGCCTCGACGAGCCGGTAGCGTTGCGCATAGAGGTGTTCGTCCACGGGTCGCCCCTCCTTGTCGGGCGCGCGCGCCCGTCGCCTCCGGGCTGGGTCCTTTCCGGCTGCACGGCAACGGAAACGTGCCGGAGGGCCCATCGGGCCCGCCGCGCCGGGGCTCTTCATCCCCGCGGGCCACGACGGCCGGGATGAATCGCCAGGCCGCACGGCGTAGTGTACGTAGGGCACGACGGAGACCCGGGCGCGTTCCCGCGCGCATCGAGCCGGCGCTTGCGCGCCGCGGAGTCTCGCACGGCGGCGTCGTGAGGCGCCGGCGCCCGCACATCGCCGGCCGGTCGCCGCCGTGCCCCCGAAGACCAGACAGCCAACGACCGCGGCCTGAGCGCCCGCGTCCGGAGCCGGGAGCGACCATGAGCACACGCAACCTCGAGAGACTCTTCGACCCGCGCAGCATCGCCGTCATCGGCGCCTCCAACAAGAAGGGCTCCGTCGGCTACATCCTGCTGCGCAACCTGATCGGCGCCGAGTACGACGGCATCGTCTACCCGGTCAACGTCTCGGCCCAGTCGGTGCAGGGCATCCAGGCCTACGCCTCCATCAGCCAGGTGCCGCGCAAGATCGACCTGGCCGTCATCGCCGTGCCGGCCAAGCACGTGCCGGCCACCGTCCGCGAGTGCGGCGAGGCCGGGGTCGGCGGCGCCGTCATCGTCTCCTCCGGCTTCCGCGAGATCGGCGCCGAGGGCCGCAAGCTCGAGAACCAGGTCAGGAAGATCGCCGACTCGTACGGCCTGCGCATCGTCGGGCCCAACTGCCTCGGCTACATCCGCCCGGCGCTCAACCTCAACGTGACCTTCGCCCACGTGATCCCGCCGGGCGGCCGCGTCGCCTTCTTCAGCCAGTCGGGCGCCCTCGGCACGGCGATCCTCGACTGGGCCGCGGCCAACAACGTCGGCTTCTCGGCCTTCGTCAGCGTCGGCTCGATGGCCGACGTCGACTTCGGCGACCTCATCGACTACTTCGGCCACGACGCGCTGACGACCTCGATCATCCTCTACGTCGAGTCGATCACCGACGCGCGCAAGTTCATGAGCGCGGCGCGCCACTTCGCCAAGAGCAAGCCGATCATCGTCGTGAAGAGCGGCCGCCACGCCCGCTCCGCCCTGGCGGCCGCCTCGCACACCGGCGCCATCGCCGGCGACGACACGCTCTACAGCGCGGTCTTCAGGCGCGCCGGCGTCGTGCGCGTCGACGAGATCGAAGACCTCTTCGACGCCAGCGAGGCGCTCTCGCGCGTCTCGAGCCCGCGCGGCCCGCACCTCGGCATCGTGACCAACGCCGGCGGCCCCGGCGTCATGGCGTCGGACCGCCTGCTCACCCTGGGCGGCGAGCTCGCCGAGCTGACCGAGGAGACCGACGCCAAGCTCGTCGAGGCGCTGCCCTCGTTCGCCGCCCGCGGCAACCCCGTCGACGTCGCCGGCGACGCCGACGCCGTGCGCTACGCGGCCGCCGCGCAGGCGCTCATCGACGATCCCGGCTGCGACGGCGTGCTGGCGATCCTCACCCCTCAGGCGATGAGCGACCCGACGGCGACGGCCAAAGCGCTCGTCGACGTCGCCCGCACCCACCAGCTCAAGCCGCTGCTCACCTCGTTCATGGGTGAGATCAAGGTCGCCGAGGGCGTACGGATCCTGCGCGCCGCGCACGTGCCGACCTTCGACACGCCCGAGGACGCGGTGCGCGCCTACATGTACATGTACCAGTACACGAGGAACCTCGCGAACCTGTACGAGACGCCGGCCGACATCCTCCCCGACTTCGAGCCCGACCGCGACGCCGTCAAGAAGATCTTCCTCGGCGTCGCCCACGACGGCCGCGCGATCCTCAGCGAGGTCGAGGCCAAGCAGGTGCTCGACGCCTACCAGATTCCCGTCGTCCCGACGGTCGTCGCGACCACGGCCGAGGAGTGCGCCGCGGCGGCCGAGAAGATCGGCTTCCCCGTGGCGGTCAAGGTCCTCTCCCACGACATCACCCACAAGAGCGATGTCGGCGGCATCGCCCTCAACGTGCGCTCCGCCGCCGAGGCCGCCAACCAGTTCGAGAAGATCTCGGCGCGCGTCAAGGAGGCACGCCCCGACGCGACCGTCATCGGCATGGCGGTGCAGGCCATGTCGCGCGGCGGCTACGAGGTCATCATCGGGGCCAAGAAGGACCCGACCTTCGGCCCGGCGATCATGTTCGGCATGGGCGGCACCGGCGTCGAGCTGTACCGCGACGTGGCCGTCGACTTCCCGCCCCTGAACCAGGCGCTGGCCCAGTCGATGATCTCGAGCACCAAGGTCTCGCAGCTGCTCAGGGGCTTCCGCGGCAAGGAGCCGGTCGACATGGTAGCGCTCGAGCAGGCGCTCGTGAAGTTCAGCTACCTGCTGGTCGACTTCCCCGAGATCGTCGAGGTCGACATCAACCCCCTGCAGGTGCGCGGCGACGGCCTCTGCGCGCTCGACGCGCGGCTGGTGATCGAGCCCAAGGACGTACGCAAGATCACCCTCCCGGGCTCGCACCTGATGATCTCGATGTACCCGAGCAAGTACAACTGGGAGGTCCCGGTCAACGGCGAGAAGGCCGTGATCCGCGCGATCCGGCCCGAGGACGAGCCGGACTGGGCCGAGATGATCGGCTCGCTCTCGCCGACCACGGCCGAGTACCGCTTCTTCGGCCCCGTGCGCGAGGTCACCAAGGAGATGCTGGTGCGTTACTGCCACATCGACTACGACCGCGAGATCGCGCTCGTCGCGTTGCGGCAGCCCAAGGGACGCAAGGGCAAGGCCATGCTCGGTGTCGCCCGTCTCACCATGGAGACGGCCAACGAGGAGCAGGCCGAGTTCGCGATCCTGGTGCGCGACGCCTACCAGCGCAAAGGCATCGGCAGCAAGCTGATGGATGCCCTGATCCAGGCGGCGCGCGACCGGCACGTGCGCGAGATCTACGGCCACGTGCTGGCCGCCAACCCGGGCATGACGCGCTTCGCCGAGTCGCTCGGCTTCGACATCCTGCCGAGCGACGACCCCGACGTGCGCCGACTGGTGCTGAGGCTCTGACCGGCGCCGGGCGAGAAGGGACGACCGCGGGGCTTCGAGCTGGGCGCGGTCACGGACGATGACGGCATGCGACTCCTGACGACCCCCGCCGCGGTCCTCGCCCGCCCCGCCCTGCTGACCGCTGCCCGCCTCGCCCTCCTGACCGCCGCCGGTCTCGCCATACTGGCCACCGCCGCTCTCGCCATCCTGGCCACCGCCGGCCTCGCCCTCGCCGTCGTGGTCGGCCTCGCCTTGACCCCCGTGCTGACGCGGCTCGCCGCACGGCGGGCGCCCGCGCTTGGCCGCTTCGTGACCGTCGACGGGGTGCGCCTGCACCTGCGCAACGAGGGCGAGGGCCCGACGGTGCTGCTCGTCCACGGCGCGAAGGGCTCCCTCTACGACTACGAACTCGAGCTGGCGCCCCTGCTTCGCGAGCGCTACCGCGTGATCACCGTCGACAGGCCCGGCTCGGGCTACAGCGAGCGGGTGCCGCCTGCGCGGGTACCGCGCAACCGCGTGTCGCCGGGCGGAGGCGAGGCTGATCGCGGGGGCGGCTTTCCTCGCGGGAGCGGCTCTCCTCGCGAGGGTGACTCTCCTCGAGAGAGCGGCTCGCCGTTCGTCCAGGCCGACCTGCTGCATGAGCTGCTGCGTGAACTCGGCGCGGCGCCGGCGATCGTGCTCGGGCACTCGGCCGGCGCCCCCGTCGCCCTCGCTCTGGCGCTGCGCCACCCGGACGACGTCACCGCCCTCGTGACGGCGGCTGGCTACACACACGCGGTGCGCCC